>JBBQUY010000033.1:0-33856 GCA_038212015.1 Gaiellales bacterium
ACCCGTGCAACGCGATCCCGGCCGGTGGCGCGATCGTGGCCGACACGTCCGCTGCCGCGGTCACCGGCGCAGTTGCCAACATGTACTTCGGATGGCGCATCACCGACGTGGTGCCGGCAGGGCCCTACGCCCGGGTGCGCCTTCGACGATCGAACGCGATGCATCGCACTTCGATCGGCCCGGTCCAGGGTCGGAGCGCAACGCGAGTGATGCCGAACGACACTTCGACGTGCCGTTCATCAACACTCGTCATCGCATTTCGCCACGAGTGATGCCGAACGGCAGTAGACGGCGCCGCTGATCAACACTCACGACGTTGGACCCTGGCGGGCCGCCGCGCGCGGCCAACTTCGGCAACAGCGTGCTCATCAAGTAAGCACCACGCCACATGATCGACGAAGGGGCTCGGCTTCGGCGAGACCCCTTCTGTCTTCATGACCGGTTTCGGGGCGGCTGCGGCCACGGCCGCGGCGCGCGAAGGCCACCCAGCAGGAAACCGCGTCACCGGGCTGATGGGCGTGCCGAAACACGGGCACCTCCCTCCAAAACGTACCGGCACCAAACGCGACAGGACGAACCCGCCAGTCGCCGGCCAGCCTCCTCCCTCCCTCCCGCTGGCCGGCGCCGAAGCTCCCTCGTGCGTCCACCTCCCTCCTCGATGCACTTTTCGGGCGGGCGTCCTGTCGCGGCCGGTCACGTTATTCGGATGATTCGCAGGGGACATCATCTGAGTGACGGGAAGCATCCTCGACTACGCGGATCTGATCCTCGCGGCCCTCAACGCCGTGGTGGTCATCGTGATCGTGCTGCAGATGCGACGGCTCGACCTGCACCTGTCGCTTCCGACCGCGGCACTGCTGACGTTCTTCCTGCTGCGCGTTGCCGCACGGCTGATCGACGCGCCGCAGCTCGCCTCCCACGCAACGGGGACGCTCGAGCAGATCGTCGACGTGCTGTCGATCGCGCTGATCGTGTACCTGCTGACGCTCACACGGCGACTGGTCGAGGCGATCCGCGCGCAGCGGGACCTCGCACGCCTGCGCGCCGAGGAATATGAGCGAGCTCGATCGCACTACACGCAGGTCGTGCGCCACCGCACGATGAATCCGATCACCGTCATCAGCGGAACGCTGGGCACGCTCCGCGACCGCCCGGAGCTCGACGAGGCGACACGCAGGTCGCTGTGCGACGGAGCACTGGCGGCGGCGCTCGAGTTGAGCGAGGTGATCCTCGAGCCCGAACGCCGTGACGAGCTCGAACATGAACTCGATGCGCAGCCCCGCGTCGACGAGGAGGCCGCTGACTGACGGTCGGCGGTGTGCGAGCATCCACGGCGATGCGCCACCACCGACATCCAGGACTCGCCGGCCAGCTGCGCGGCAACGGCAGCGAGCTGCACCCCCACCCGGATGCCGCACGCCCCGATGCGGGCCTGACCTGGTTTCCGGTCGCCACCACCGACGGGCGCGACGTCGACGCACTCGAGGGGCTCACGTGCGTTCCCACGCGCGCAGGCGCGATGCGCATCGTCGCGGTTCCCCACGTCGTGGAAGGGCTCGCGCTGGGCGACGAGGTGGCGGTCGCCGACTGGGAGGGCGAGCCGATGGCCCGCGGCGAACTGGCCCTGTCACTCGCCGGGACGGTGCGCTGCGTCGCCGGCGAGGGCCGCGACTGGCTGTGGCTCGCACGACTCGTCGACGATGCCGCCGGCGGCATCGGCTCGTGCTGGTTCGACGCGATCGGCGACGCCGCGGTCGCGGCGAGCGTCCCTCGCGCAGCACTCGCGCCGGTGTTCGCAGCGCTGACGATGGCCGCCAACTCCGGCGAGCTGCGCTGGGAATACGCCACGCCTTCGCGTCATGGCGACGGCGACTGACCACCATTCGACGATGCAACGGGCAGGTTCTCGGCGCCCCGCGCGCGAATACGTCACGCAATGGAGACGGTCGAGCATCCACGTCGCCCCGTGCGGCTCCTCGAGGGTGAGCTCGAGCCGTGGCCCGACGCGCGCGACAGCGACTGCATCGTGTGGTTTCCCGTCCCTGACGCCGTCGAGGGTGGCGGTGGGCCCGAGGCCGAGGGCGTGCCCGCGATCCGTGTCGACGGGGACCGCGCTCGCCTGACCGGGATTCCGTTCTTTCCCTACCATGTGGGCCTGGGCGACGAAGTACAGGTGCGCGAGCAGGACGGCACGCTCTACTGCGTCGAGGTCGTGCGGGCATCGCCCGATCTGGTCGTGCGGATCTTCGACGAGGTCAGCGCGGTCACGACCGAGCAGGCGCTTGCCGATCCCGACAGCGACGAGCCGTTCTGGCGCCTCGCGCGGGCCCTCGCCGCGCATGGGGTGTGGTTCGAGCGGTATTCCTCCAACTACGCCGCGATCTCGGTTCCGCAGGACGAGTGGGAGTACGTGCGACCGTTCCTGGAGCTCAAGGGCCGCGTCGACGGGCTGCGCTGGGAGCTCGCCACGCCGATGCGCGAGCTGTAACGCCCCCCCCTCAGGCGGGGCGCGTGCCGATCACGATCGTCGCGGCGAGGTCGCCTTCGGTGCAGACGCTCGTCGTCAGCCCCGCCCACTCGAACACGCCCGTCAGCATCGGTGCCTGTTCGGGCGTCACTTCCACGAGCACGTGACCGCCGCGTTTCAGCCAGGCGGGTGCGATCTCCGCGACGTCGCGTGCCAGGTCGAGGCCGTCCGCGCCACCGTCGAGCGCGCTGCGCGGCTCGTGGTCGCGCGCCTCGCACGGCAGCAGTGCGATGTCACTCGTCGGCACGTAGGGAACGTTTGCGACGAGCAGGTCGACGCGCCCACGCACTGCGGGCGGCAGCGCGGCATCCATGTCGCCGACGTACGCGCGGCCGCCGAGCGGCTCGACGTTGCGGCGCGCATACTCCACCGCGACCGGATCGACGTCGCTCGCATGCAGCTGGACGCCTGCCACGTCGCGCGCGATCACGGCGCCGAGCGCACCGGATCCGCAGCACAGGTCCACGACGATCGGGCGACTGACGTCTCGCACCAGATCGATCGCACGTGCGACGAGCGCCTCGGTGCGCGGGCGCGGCACGAACACGCCCGGGCCCACCGCGATGCGCATTCCGCGAAACTCGGCCCAGCCGACGACGTGCTCCAGGGGCTCGCCTGCGATGCGGCGCTCGACCAGCACGCGAAAGTCGTCTGCATCTCCAGCCGCGGCCGCGAGCAGCAGCCCGGCTTCATGCTCGGCAAACACGCAGCCTGCAGCGCGAAGTCGAGCGGTGATCGGTGGTGCGCTCGCGGTCGGCATGGACCTAGCGTCGCAGGTCTCCGCCGCGCATGCGTTGCTCGAGGGCGGCGGAGCCGAGCAGGCCCAGGCCCGTGACCAGGAACGCGAGCATGCGCTGCGGCGTTTCCAGGTCGGCGGTGTCGACGAGCACGAGCTTCGCGGCGGCAAGGCCGAGCAGGGCATACGCGCCGACGCGCAGCTCCACGTGCTGGCGCAGGCGCTGCGAGGTGCCCGCGAACAGGGCGGCGACGCCGAGCGCGAGCCAGGTCAGGGTGAGCGTCAGCTGTGCGGTCTGTTCGAAGACCCCGGGGCGCGGCGTCAGTGCGGCGACGACGAGCACCGACACTGCGTACAGCGCGCCGAGTGCCGCGGCAGCATGGATTGCGCGTCGTGTCTGCTCCGGCACAGCGTCCCAGCGCCCCACCGAGTACAGCAGTGCACCGAGCGCGATCACGCCCGCGCCGAGCTGCAGCAGCACGAGCATCAGGTCGGGCTCGTCGTAGACGCGCAGGTTGGTCACCGGAACGACCCAGCCCACGACGACCGCCGCGAGCAGCGCCTGAGACGCAGTCGCCAGCAGTGCGAGCTCGCCGTCGCTGCGCATGTAGTTCAGGATCGCGGCCGCCAGCACCGCCGCCGGCACGTACACCCAGAGTGCGGTTCCGTCGCCGTGGGCATGACCCGCGAGCCAGATGAACTCCCCGACGAGTGCGGCCATCGCCAGGACGAGCAGCTCGACGCGCTGGATGTGATGGTGCGCTGCGAGCGCCACGAGCCCACCGATCGCGAACCATGCCGCGAGCTGCAGCTGGACCGTCGCCGGATCCGCCAGGTGCGCGAGCGCGATCGCAATCGCGTACCAAGCAGCGAACGGCGCAAGCACGTCGAACGTGCGCGACAACGCCGTCAGCGTATCCGAGGTCCATCCAGCCAGCCGGGCGAGCAGCACGCGCGCGGCGAGCGCAGCCAGGAGCACGGCGGCGAGCGCGAGCAGCGGTTCGGTCAGGGACGAGCCCGATTCGACCAGCAGCGTGACCGGTGCATCCAGGAATGCGACGTGCGAGATCGCGAGCGCAGCGATCGCGCTGGCGAATGCGGCAGCCATTCGGCTGCGTGTGTGCCACCACACCGCTGCGAGGGCGACTGCTTCGGCGAGCCATGCGGCCGCGACCGCGGCGCCGTCGCCCACGTCGCCGACCAGGGCAGCGAGTGACGACATGCCGGCACCGAGCAGTGCGATCACCAGCACGTCGGCGCGGCCGCGGAAGCGCACGTGGACGACGCCGGCGGCGAGCAGGTTCGCGAGCGCGAGCGTCAGCAGAAACAGCGCGCGCGGACCATCGACGGGCAGGAACTGGCTGTCGAGGGCGGCTTCGAATGCGACGGCGGCGGCAAGCGGGGTCGCGAGGATGAGCGTGACGACGCTTCGTGCGGCACCCGAGTCGGTGCGCAGTGCGCTCGCGATCGCCCCGGCGACGAGCAGCGCCCACCACGCGATCAGCATCGCGACCACGCCTGCCAGCTGCGGATCGCCAGTGGCGCCCGCGTCCGCGAGCTGTGGGGCGGTGATCAGCATTGCGGCCAGCAGCAGTCGCGGCCAGCGTTCGATCACGGCGAGCGTGACGGATGCGACCAGCGCAACTGTCAGCAGCGCGACCGTGCCGGCGGTCGCCGTGGCACCCACGAGGATCGGTGCGGCGAGCCCGACGCCCATCCCGAACGCCGCGAGGTCCTGCGAGCGCCACGAACGAGCGAGCGCTACCACGCCCGCCGTGATCGCGATGTGGGCGAGCACGCCGACCGGCGTCGACATCACCTCCTCGAGCCGCACTGCCGCGACGATCGCCAGGTACGCGACCGCGGCGCCCGTGCCGGCGAGCACCCCGTGCAGGGATCCGATCGCGCGTCCCGCGCGCTCCTCGGGCGTGAGACGCGCGGCAACGCGCATGCCTGCGGCGACGAGCGCGGCGCCGAACGCGACGGCGAGCGCGATGCGCAGGCGGGGTCCGATCCAGCCCTGGTCGATCGCATACGTCACGAAGAAGATCGCCGCGACGAGCACGAACAGACCACCGACGAGCGCGAGTGCGTGCTCGGCGATGATCCGCTCGGCGAGCGATCGTTCCCGCGGACCTCGATCGGGTACCGGCGCGAACGTTTCAGCGTCGTGTTCGGCGAACGTCTGCGACACGTGCGTCCAGTCGGCCGCCGCCTCGCGGCGCACTGGCGGGGTCGGTGCGCCGGCGGGGGGTTCCACCCACTCGGGCTCGACCTTCGCATACGCTTCGTCCGCGAGCGGCGGCGCTGCGGCGCGCACGGTCTCCGGCTGCCGTTCGCGTTCAAGGTCCTCGACGCGACGTCGCAGCTCGGCGACGTCGTCCAGGTCGTGCGCGCGCAGCATGAACTGGACGACGGCGATGGCCGCGAGCACGAAGACGAAGAATCCCATGGCGCGGTGCTACCCGCGTTGGGGTCAGCTCACGCGGGTGCTGCGTCGGCTGCCTTGATGCGCTCGAGCCTGGCTTCGCGCTGGCGACGCCGCGCGGCTTCGACGGGCGCGGCAAGCTGGCCACACGCGCCGCTGATGTCGCGCGCGCGACTGACGCGATACGACGTGTCGATGCCTGCGTCGCGCAGTCGCGCCATGAAGCGGCGCACGGTCTCGTCGCTCGAACCGATGTAGTCGGTGCCGGTGGGGTTGTAGGCGATCAGGTTCACGTGGAACCCGCCCGGCCCCTCCTGCGACAGCAGCAGCTCCGCGAGCTCGCGCGCGTGCGCGGGAGTGTCGTTGATGTCCTCGAGCATCAGGTACTCGATGAAGATCCGGCGTCGCGTCTTCTCGCGGTACGTCGCGCAGGCCTGCATCAGCCGCTCGATCGGGTACTTGCGGTTGACCGGCATCAGCTTGCCGCGGTCGTTGTCGTTGGGGGCGTGCAGGCTGAGCGCGAGCTTGACCTGGATCTCCTCGTCCGCGAGCTTCTCGATGCCCGGCACCCAGCCGACCGTGGAGATCGCGATGCGGCGCGCGGCGAGCCCCGGACCGTCCTGGTCGTTGAGCGTGCGGATCGCGGCCATGAC
Organism: Gaiellales bacterium; assembly: GCA_038212015.1. Classification (GTDB taxonomy): domain Bacteria; phylum Actinomycetota; class Thermoleophilia; order Gaiellales; family SKUG01; genus JAGQUL01. Next base: position 6,345 of record JBBQUY010000033.1, read on the forward strand.
CTCGTCGTAGTTGTGGAAGGGCTCGCCCATGCCCATCATCACGACGTTGTCGATGCGTCCGTCGACGCCCTGTGCGATCGCGGTTGCCTTGCGGCGTCGCGCGAGTTCGAGGAACTGGTCGACGATCTCGTGGCGCGTCAGGTTGCGCCCGAGCTTCATCTTGCCGGTGGCGCAGAACGTGCAGGCGAGCGCGCAGCCGGACTGGGAGCTCAGGCAGGCGGTGAAGCGCGGCGGCAGGTCGCGGCGCGCGGCTTCACCAGCACCGCCCCGCTCGAAGCGCATGAGCACCGCCTCGAGCGGAAACCCGTCGTGGGTGAGCATGCGCAGCTTCACGGAGCCGTCGGTGGAGCGCTCCTCGTGGTCGACGGTCAGCGTCGAGAACGGCACCTCGTCGGCGAGCGTCGAGCGCAGCGCCTTGGGGAGCGTCGAGATCTCGTCCCACGATCCCACGAATTCGTGGAGCGCGGCACGCATGACCTGACGCTGCCGGAAGGCAGGCAGCTTCTGTGCGTCGAGCGTCCGGGTGAGCAGGTCGAGGTCCATCGCGTACACGGTAGCGTACGCTGCAAGCAGATGCCTGTGCCCATGCGGGATCGCGGCCGGATGAGGCCGGCCGTTCCATTGCTCCCTCACCCGACGGTATCGAGGCAATTCGATGACGTATCCGGGGCGGATACGGGTCGGGGTGGCGTCGGATCAGGCGTGCGGGCCCGCCGTCGCGGAGCCATCCGGACTAGTGAGTATTACCTCACCTTTGGTCCTGCCAGAAATCAGATCAACTCGTCGGTTCATTGGCCGACAGTCCCTTCGTGGGAGGAAATTCACACGGCCCGGATACGACGCGCGCGCCTCGGCGCGCGCGTATGAGGGCAGTGCGCGCACGAGTCTGCGCGCTCGCGCTGGCCGCCCACTTCCTGCTGCTCGCGCTGCCTGCACTCACCCACGCCGCGCCGCCCTGGCAGCCCGTCGGCAGCGGCGCGGCGCTCAACCAGAACACCGCAACTGCCGCCCTGAACGTCGACATCGAAATGGTCGGCACCGCGCCACACATGACGTGGGTGGAAGCCGGCGACGTGTTCGTGCGCAGCTGGAGCGGCGCAGCCTGGGGCCAGGTGGGAACGCGCGTCGACGGGGCCGGCACGAGCAAGGATGCCCGCATCGAGAGCGACGGCACCCGACCCTGGGTGACCTACGTCGAGAACGTGGCCGGGGTCGACGAGACCCACGTTCGCCAGTGGGACGGATCGGCGTGGGCAGCGCGCGGCGGCGCACTCAACATCTCCGGCACGACGAACACGCAGGCACCCTACATCGACGTGTCGGGGACGACCCCCTACGTCGTGTGGCGCGAGAACTCCGTGCCGCCGCGCGGCTACGTCAAGCAGTGGAACGGTGCGAGCTGGGTGGCGCTCGGCGGCTCGATCAACGTCGACAACACCCGCGACATCGGCGTGACCGGCATCGCGGTGGACGGCACGACTCCGTACGCCGTCATGCAGCAGTGGAACGGAACCAAGTGGCAGATCCACGTGCGACGCTGGGACGGCGCCAACTGGGTGACGCTCGGCGGCAGCCTCAACGTCAACGCCGCCGAGAACGCATGGGCGCCCCGCATCGAGCTCGACGGCAGCACGCCGTATGTCGCCTGGTACGAGACCGCCGGATCTACACAGCGCGTCTACGTCAAGCGCTGGACCGGCGCGGCGTGGCAGTCCGTCGGGACGGGCGCGGTCAACGCGTACTACGCCAATACGATCGACCTCGACATCGACGCCGGCACCCCGTACGTCACATGGGGCGAGTGGAACAACACCAACTACGAGCAGGTCGTCTCGCGCTGGACCGGCAGCGAGTGGCGGCAGCTTGGTGGCGGGCTCAACAACAACCACCAGTCGCCAGGCAACACCGGACAGATCACGATCAACGGCGGCGTGCCCTGGGTCGTGTGGACCGAGGACGTCAGCGCCGTGCGCAACGCCTTCGTGAAGCGTTATGCGCCCAACAACTCGATGGTCGGCCAGCTCACCGACGTGGAAGTGGCGACATCCCCGTCGCAGGTCGTGCTGACGTGGACGAACCCGGGCGACGCGGCCTACGCCGGCACGAAGATCTATCGCTCGATGACGCAGGGGACACTGGGCACGCTCGTCGCGAACGTGACCGCCGGCGCGGTCCCGAACGACGCGTTCACCGACACGACGGTGGCGGCGGCGACGACCTACTACTACCACCTCGTCGCCTACGACACGCTCGGCAACGAGCGCGAGGCGGCGTACGAGACCGGCGAGTCGTACATGACGCCGCGCCGCTATGGCGCGGCCGTCGCTACCGACGGCAGCCGCGTATGGTCGTTGGGCGGCTGCACGAGCTGCACCGTCGTCAACGACATTCACACCTACACCGCGAGCACCGACCTGCTCGTCAAGCACGCCTCGGTGCTGCCGAGCTCGCGCTACCGCGTTCGTGCGGCGTGGGTGGGCGGGAGCGTAAACAAGGTGATCATGGCCGGCGGCTGGGACGGCGGCGGGATCATGGGCGACATCGTCACCTTCGATCCAGGCACGGGCGCCGTATCGACCGTGGGGACCATGCCAGGAACGCGGATGGAAGGCGCGATGTCCTATGCGCCGAACACCGACCGCATCTATTACCTCGGAGGCGAGATCACCTCCGGCGTGATCGCGGACACGATTTACGAGATCAACCCGAACACCGGCGCCTCAGTTGACACCGGCGTCAGGCTCCCGCGGCCGGTGTGGCGCAACCACGCGACCTATTGGCCGAAGGACGGGTGCATCTACCTGTTCGGCGGCGGGCTCGTCGGGGGCGGGCGCTCTGACGAGATCATCCGCTACTGCCCGTTGACCGGGAGCGTCGCGGTGCACCCGGTGAAACTGCCCACTGGCCGTGCGGAGTTCACGGCGACCGCCGGGGCCGACGAGATCTACATCCTGGGCGGTGACGACGGCAGCTACTCCTCCGACATCTGGGGCTTCAATCCCGAAGCGAGCACGCTGCTTCGCCACGCTTCGCGGCTGCCGATCCCCCAGGTCACAATGTCGCCCGAAACGATGACCGGCCCCTCGATCTACGCGATGAGCAGCTACCCGATGTCGCACAAGGTGCTGCAGGTCAGCCCCGGCACGCTCGTGCGCGCCCACACCACGCAGCTGCCCTCGACCCCGACGAACACATCGCCGGGCAACGGCGTGCTCGTCGCGTCAGGCACCGTAGAGCTCGCCGCGAGCGCGTACTCCGATCCCGATGGCGACGCCCACACCGCATCGCAGTGGCAGGTACGCACCACGGCCGGCAGCTACGCCTCGCCGCTCTGGGACTCCGGCACGACGACGAGCTCGCTCACCACCGCGACCACGACCTCGATCACCACCGACGGCACGTACTGGTTCCGCGTGCGCTACCGCGACGCGAACTTCGGCTGGTCCGCATGGTCGACCGAGACGAGCTTCTCGATCAACGAACAGGCCCCCATAGCGGTGCCGACCTCCCCCGCTGACGGCGCCTGGGTGACGAGCGCGCAGCCACTGCTGCAGGCGCGCGTGGAGGACCTGCAGACGAACCCGGCGACGCTCACGTTCGAGCTGTGCAGCAGCAACGTCGTCGGCACCTGGTCGAGCACCTGCGGCGCGAGCTACCTGTCGGGCACGTCACTGCCCGACATCGCCAACGGATCGGTCGGCGGCTGGGCGCCCGACAGCACACTCGCACAGGGCACCTGGTACTGGCGCGTTCGCGCAGACGACGGCCTCGCGGGGCCGTGGTCGAGCACCCGTGTGCTGCGCGTCGACTCGGTCGCACCGCCGACGCCGACCGGTGCCGCCGCAACGCGCAGCGGCCTCGGCAAGATCACGATCACCTGGAACGGCGTCGGCGACCCCGCACCGGGGTCGGGGTCGGTGACGTATGACGTGGAGACCTCGCTCGACGGCACGACGTGGACCGCCGAGTGCACCGACACCACCGCAAACACCTGTACCCGTGCAGGACTCGGCGGACAGCAGCTGCTGCACGTGCGCGTGCGCGCGTGCGACCTGGCCGGAAACTGCAGCGGCTGGGTCGGCGAGAGTGCCGGCACGGGCGCCGGGTACTACCTGCGCTCGACCGCCACGACCCTGCTCGGCGTGCCCAACCTGCTCGCGAGCCTGCCGCCCGGCGGCACGGTCAACACCGCAACGTCGATCCGCCACCACAACCGCTCCGGCTGGTTCGTCTTCGAACCGGGCACCACCAACAGCGCAGTTCCCGGCACGGCCGGCGAGCCGGCATCCACCCCGCACGCAGCGCCGACAGGCGCAGGCTGGGTCATCGACGACTACGCCGGCAAGGTCGCGAGCGCCGGCCCGATCGACGTCGGCATCACGACCACGTCGAACAGCGCAAGCGGCGTGGGTCAGCTGCAGTGCCGCGCCTGGAAGGTCACGACCAGTGGTGGATCGATCACGGCCTCGACCTTCCTCCAGAAAGCCCTCGTGACGGGCGACGCGATCGACGGACTCGCCACGATCCAGCGAACCTGTGCGCTGAGCGGCCTCGCGAGCCAGACGACCTTCGCCGCGAACGAGGCGCTGTACATCGAGCTGTGGCTCAACGTCACGACCGCAGGCGCGGCCGGCAGCACGATGACGCTTGCAGTCGAGGATGGTTCGAGCTACGTGCTTGCTCCGGCGGCCGGCTTCGCGCCGAGCACGCCGAGTCCGGTCACGCCGCTCGGCGGTGCGATCACGTCGACGACGCCGACACTCGTGGCCACGTACGCGCATGCCACGCCGCGTGACGGCATCGTGGAGTACGAGGTCGCGACCGATGCCGGATTCACGAGCGTCATCGCAACCGGCAGCTCACCGACCGTCTCGGCCGGCACCAACGCCAGCTGGGCCACGCCCCAGCTCACGCAGGGGACAACGTACTGGTGGCGCGTTCGCGGGGTCGACACGAACGAGCTGTCGAGCAGCTGGAGCGGGGGGCGCAGCTTCACGGTCACCACCTCCCCGAACACGCCGACAGCGACGGCGCCGATCGGCGGCGCGTCCACCGGCACGCTCAACCCGCAGCTGCAGGCATCCGCGTTCGTCGATCCCGATGCGGGCGACACCCATGCCGCGAGCGAGTGGCAGGTGCGCATTGCGTCGGGCAGCTACGCGACACCCGCCGCAACATCGGGCGTCACCGCCAGCGCGCTCACGAGCTGGACCGTGGGCCCCGCACTCGCCTCCGGTCAGACCTACGCCTGGCGTGTTCGCTACCGTGACACCTACGGCGCATGGTCGGCCTGGTCGACCGACGCGACCTTCGTCGCGACCGGCAGCGCATCGACTCTCACCATCGGCGTCGACTCCTCGACACGCTCGCTCGGCCTGCTGGCGGCCGGAGTGGACAGCACGGCCACCTCGATCGTCTCGGTCACCACCGACAACCCGACCGGCTATGAGCTCACCGCACGTGACGCGAGCGACACCACCAGCCTCGTCGCGTCGCCCAGCGGCGCATTCGATGACTGGACCGGCACCAGCTCGACGCCGTCACCGTGGGCGGCAGGCACGTCCGGCACGAACGGCTACTTCGGCGTGACGGTGGTCGCCACCGGCGGAGGGGCCGTCGCGAAGCTCCCCAAGTGGGGCACCGGCACGACCGAGACCGACCTCACCAACAATCGCTACGCGGGCCTGCCGCTCTCGAGCCCGGTCCTGCTGCACGAGCGCACGAGCGCCACCGCGAGCACGGCGACGATCACACTCGGCTGGCGCGGCATTGCCAGTGCAACGACGCCGGCCAACAGCTACTCCAGCACCGTCACGCTCACCGTCGTCGCGAAGCCGTGACGCCAACGACGACGGGCGACCCGAAGGCCGCCCGTCGCTCGAACTCACGTGTCGCCGCGCCGATCAGGCGTTCGTCGCCTTCGGCTCCGGCGCCCTCACTCGCTCGGCCATTCGAGCAAGCTCGATGGCACTCGCTCCGTTCAGGCGTTGGCGAGCTCCTTGACGGGAGCCAGGTAGCCCTGCTCTTCCATCCAGGCGAGGACGATGTCCGCGTTGATCTCGGGCGAGTTGTGCTCGGTGTCGAGCACGAGCTCGGCGTTCTCCGGAGCCTCGTACGGGTCGTTGACGCCCGTGAAGCCCTGCAGCTCGCCGCTCATCGCCTTGGCGTAGAGGCCCTTGGTGTCGCGCTCGGCGCAGACCTCGAGCGGTGCCTTGACGTAGATCTCGCAGAAGTTGCCGATCAGGGCGCGCGCGGTGTCGCGAGCCTCTGCGTAGGGGCTGATGGCCGACACGATCGTCACGACGTCGTTGCGCGTGAGCAGCTGCGCGACGAGATAGAAGCGGCGAATGTTCTCGTCGCGGTCCTCCTTGGAGAAACCGAGGCCCTTGCACAGGCCCATGCGCATCACGTCGCCGTCGAGGTTCTCGAGGCGGTCGACGCCGCGCGCGCGGAGCTTCTCGGCGACGAGCTGTGCGGTCGTCGTCTTGCCGCTCTGCGAGAGGCCGGTGAACCAGAGCGTGACGCCCTTGAACGTGTCGGTCATGTGAAACCTTCCTAGTTGTCTATAGGGGGACTAGGGAATAGTACATCAGCAGCGTGCACGACGGTGCACGATACGTTTCGCTGGCGGCTGGGTACGCACCTGACAGACGTTCACGGACGCTCGCCCGGGTGGGGCGCAGCGCCGATTCCACCACAGGAGTTCCCCCATGTTTCGAGATTCCCGAGGCGCCACGGCCTACGACACCATGCGCCCCTACGTGGACCGCGCGCTGCACGACGACGAGATCCGCAGCAACGTGTTCCGCGCCTGGAACGCCGCACGCAAGGTGTACGGCGAGCTGGGCGGCGAGGGCCCGCTCGGCGCGGCCAGCAAGCTGAGCGGGAAGGACTCCGTGCGCGACGACCTGGATACCACCGTCAAGTCCCTTTCGGAGGCGATCGTGCGCATGAGCGGCAAGCAGAAGCGCGACCGCAGCAGCTGGAGCCTGTTCTTCCTGCTCGCGGGCGCGCTCGTGGTGCTGTTCAACCCGGCAACGGGCGCCGGCACGCGCAAGTGGCTCAAGGACCACCTCTTCGGTTCGGAAGAGGAATTCGACTACTCCACGCCCAACTACTGACCACGGCGGGGAATCGTTGACCGGACCTGAGGCACGATTGCGCGAGATCATCGGGACGGGACCGATCGGCGACGACGGCGCTGGCGCCGCGGCCGGCGCGTGGGCGGACGGCTTTGGCGTGGTCGCGCCGGACGTGGTGCGCTATGGCGAGGTGCTGCGCGCCGTGCCCGACCCGGTGCTCCTGGCGATGCGCAACGTCGCCGCCGCCGAGGGCATCGAGCTCGTCGACGCTGATGCAGCGACGCTGATCGCGCTGTTCGCACGCTCGCACCGTCCGCGGCACGTGCTCGAGGTCGGCACCGGCATCGGGTACCTGACGGTGCACCTGGCGCGCGCGGTGCCGAGCGACTGCGTGGTCACGAGCATCGACTCCGATCCCACGCGCCAGGCGCAGGCACACGCGTTCCTGGAGCGCGACGAGCTCGTGCACTGCGCGACGGAGCTGCGTCTGGGTGAGCCGCATCGCGTGCTGCGCGAGGGCGCCGCGCACACGTCGTGGGACCTGGTGGTGCTCGGCACGAGCACGCCGGATCGCCTCGATCTGCTCGACGCGATCGCGCCGAGGATGGCCCCCGACGCGCTGCTCGTGCTGCCGTGGGCGCTGCGCGGCGGACGCGTGGCGAACTCCGAGGCGGCGTGGAACGGCGACGAGCTCGTCGACCAGCAGCGCCTGCTCAACCGATGCATCGCCACGGATCCGCGCTTCACCGACGTGGTGCTGCTGCCGGTCGGTGACGGGCTGCTGCTCGCGCGACGCGTCTGACGCAGCCTGCGGCAGGTACCGGCACCTCCACGTTGCACGCTCGTTCGTGGTGGGACAGATGCAGCGACGGCGGCGCCGCGCGATCACGCGGGTGAGTCCGCCCCGGTGCGAAGGAGCGACCCTTCCATGCTGACCCGCCGAGGGCGACACGTCGCCGCACTCCTCGTCCTGGCCATCGCCGCCACTGCCTCGATCGTGGCCCCGGCCGTCGCCGCCGAGGAAGCCGGCCCGCCCGAGCCCGAGGCGGCCGTCACGACCCGCACCTGCGAGCAGAACGGTGCGATCGTCGTGATGAACAACTTCGGCGGCGGATCCGTCACGTTCAACGTGCTCGCCGACAACGAGGCATCCGGCACGTACACGGTGAGCGCCGGGTCACAGGCCAACCACCTCGTGCCGATCATGGAGGACCAGACCGTCGCCCTCCAGGTGACCGCCGACGGCATGGCGCCGGTGTCGGCCACCCGCACGCGCGACTGCGAAGGCGCCGCGCCAGCCGCCGCGGACACGGTCGTCGGCGCAACCGATCCGGTCGACGAGGTTCCGGCCGGCACGCCGCCGCCCGCGGAGCCGGTCGCGCCGGTCGCCGTCGCAGGCGCGGCGCAGGGCCCGACCGCTGCAGGCGCTGATACGACGGATGCGACGACTGCGCCGGCGTCAGATCCCGCGGCGCCGACCGGCACGCTGCCGTTCACGGGTCCGCCCGCGCTCGGCTGGCTCGCGCTCGCGGGCGTGCTGCTGATCGGCGCAGGTGGCGCGATGCAACGCGCGGTCACAGCGAGGGCAGCCGCACACCCACTTCGTCCATGATCGCGCTCTGCGTGGGCACGATCGTGGCACGAGTGGCCGAGCGGGCACGACTTCGTCCATGATCACGCCCGAAACGGGTCACATCATGGACAAGGTGGCGGTGTGCCTGCCCCGGTCCGCATTCGGGCTCCAGCCGCGCCGACGCCTCACTTCGCTGACGTAGCCGGACCTTCGATCGCGCCCTTGAGGCTCTCGTCGGTGGGGCGCGGCGCAGTCTCCTGCTCGATGCTGCGTTCGCGCGTGTCGGGCACCGTGTCGAGCACGCTGTCCTGCAGTCCGCTGTTGGCACCGATGTCGCTGAAGCCGAGCAGTGCGAGCGGTGCGACGCGTTCGGAGCCGCTCGTGACGAGACCGATCGCGACCGCCACGCCGCGCTGCCAGGCATTGAGCAGCGGGTAGGGGTTGGTGGCCGACCCGTTGCCCGGATGCACCTCGAAGTGCAGGTGCGGCGGGGTGTACTGCGCATCGCCCGTGTGGCCGACGAATCCGATTACGTCGCCGCGACGCACGCGGGCGCCGTCGACCGCGATCGGTGAGTAGGCGCTCAGGTGCGCGTGGTAGAAGCTGTTGCCGTACTGGTCGAACAGCCAGTAGCGGTACCCGCCGATCGAGTTCCATCCGACGCGATCGAGCACGCCGTCGGCGACCGCCACGATCGGCGTGCCTTCCTCCGCGAAGATGTCGGTGCCCTGGTGCGGGATGCCGGTGCTCGCGCGCGGCGCGCCCCAGTCATTGGTGTAGCCGGTCGTGCCGAGCACGGGGAACAGGTAGTTGGACAGGCCCGCGCCGCTCACGCCGCCCGCGTTGCCGCGCACGGCGCTCGGGCGACGCGGCAGCACCGACTCGCCCGGCCGAGGCGTCCCGGGCTGCAGCGCGCTCGGCGCACCAGCTGGCGGGGCGACGGGCGGCGTCACGGCGCCCGGTCCGGGATGTGCGACCTTGCGAACCTTGCCTTCGCGAACACCGGCATCGACGCGCCCGATGACGAGCTCGGATCCCTTGGCCAGTCCGCCGGGCTGGTCCTGCGTGATGCGCAGGTGCGCGATCGCGCCCACGGTGCGGTAGCGCGGGCCGGTCTGCGTATCGCCCGCCGGAACGTTGGCGACCACGGCCTGCTCGTTGACGATGACCGTGCCGACGCCTTCGATCGCGATGCGCTGGTTGAGCGTCGCGGGTCGCTCGACGCCGTCCACCACGAGCTTCGTGGCGGGCGCGAGCTCCAGCGTGCCGGCGGCATGACCTTCCGCGCTCGATGCGGTCGCGGTGAGCGCTGCATCGGTGATGAGCACGCGACCACCGAGCAGGCTGATCGACTCGACGGTGGCGGCGGCGGTGGCAGCCCTGGTGCCGACCGCGACGCTGGCATCGGTGGTCGTGCGCTCGACGAGCGCGATGCCCTCGAGCGCATAGCTGGCGTGGGATCCCTGCTGGTTGGCTGCGGCGCCGACGACCGGGCGAGCCTGCGCCAGACGCTCGGCGTCGGTGCCTGGTCGCAGCACGAGCACGCCGACGGCTTCGGCGGTCAGCGCAACCTTCGGGGCGGCGCCTGCAGCTGCGCCGTTGGTGCCGGAGATGCCGACCTGCGCGACGATCGCGGCGAGCCCGGCAAACAGCACGAACGCGATGGCGGTGGCGGCGATGCGCTGGCGGTGGCGCCGGGCGCTGGCGCGTTCGCGCGCCTCGTGCGCGTGTGCTGGATCGACGACGGCACCGGCAAGCAGGCCGTGATCCACGGCTGCATCGGATTCATGTCGCGTCGGCAGAGGCATGTGAGGTCGCATCGTGCGCACGAATTCGGCACGCGCGCGTGTGCTGCAGGAGTCGTCGGCTCAGGGTAGCACGGACTTGATTCGCACCTGAGCACGTGCGAGTTCGTGCAATTCGAATTGGCTGCTTGCGGATCCCGAGTCTGCGGGGTAGTACGGATGCGGCTCCGGCCCGGACACACGATGCTCGGGCCATGTATGCAGACGAAGGACCCTCCGTGGAAGACGCACGCCCTGACACACCTGACGATTCGCCGCAGCCGCCCGTCGCAGCCGAGGACGACCACCACGGCTCCCTGCGCGGCACGTTCGTTGCGGTCGTCGCGATGGCGTCGTTCTTCGTCGTCACGTGGTTCGGGATGTTCCTGCTCGCACTGGATCGCCGCTGATGAGCGCGCCCGAACCCCAGACCCCGCCCGAGCTGCCCGTGCGCTTCGAGCAGCTGGACAAGCTCGAGCGCTGGTGGATGCGCATCGGCGTGGCGATGCTCGTCGTGTTCGTCAGCGTCGTGTTCATCGATGCGCTGCGCAACGTGGCGCAGCACTCGCATGGCATGACGGCGATCGCGCCGGAGGAGCTGTCGCTCACGGCGCCGTTCGACAAGCCCGGCATCTACAAGAACGATGACGGGTCCGTCGACGCGGTCGTGATCTCGTATGCGTTCGGGTTCCTGCCGAAGGAGGACCTGGTCGTGCCCGAGGACACGAAGGTGCACTTCAAGGTCGCCAGCCTCGACGTCGTGCACGGCTACCAGATCCCCGGGGTGTCCAACGTCAACCTCATGGTGCTCCCGGGCCACATCAGCGAAGTCACCCAGGTCTTCGACGAGCCCGGTCGGTACCTGATCCTCTGCCACGAGTACTGCGGGTCCGGTCACCACTTCATGACGAGCCACATCCGCGTGCTCGCCAAGGGCGAGGACATCGACGATCCGCCCCCGCTCACCAAGGACGACGTCGAGGCCGGCAAGACCGCAGCCGCCGCAGCGCACCAGGACGAGGACCACGCATGAGCAGCACCGTCACCCCACCCGTCGATCCTGATGGCCCGATGCCTCGCTCCGAGGCGCTGCGTCGTCTCCCGCGCACGCACCCGCTCGAGCTTCGGCCGGCGGAGGGCATCCTCGTCAACACGCACGTCATCGCGGCGTTCGTCGCACTGCTGCTCGGCGGCATCGCCGGCCTGCTGCAGACGCTGCAGCGTGGCGCGCGCATCGACCTGCCCGACGGCGTCGGCTACTACCAGCTGCTGACCGCGCACGGCATCCTGATGGCGCTCGTGTTCACGACGCTGTTCATCCTCGGGTTCTTCTATTCGGGCATGGCGCTCGTGACCGATCGCGAGCTCTACCACGAAGCCAAGGTGCTGGCGTGGGCCGGATTCGTGACGATGATGCTCGGCGGCGTCGCGATCATCGTGCCGCTGGCGCTGGGCGAGGCAACCGTCCTCTACACGTTCTATGCACCGATGCAGGCGCATCCCGCGTTCTACGTCGGACTCGCGCTGTTCGTGATCGGCTCGTGGCTGGGCGGGTTCGCGATCTTCCGCCAGTACGCGCTGTGGCGTCGCGCCTACCGCGCCAAGACCACGCCGCTGTTCGCGTTCATGGCCGTCGCCACGATGCTCGTGTGGCAGGTCGCGTCGCTGGGCGTGGCGGTGGAGGTGCTGTTTCAGCTGATCCCCTGGTCGTTCGGCTGGGTCGACCGCATCGACGTGCTGCTGAGCCGCACGCTGTTCTGGTTCTTCGGCCACCCGCTCGTGTACTTCTGGCTGATGCCGGCATACGTGTCGTGGTATCTGGTGATGCCCAAGCTGATCGGCGGTCGCGTCTTCAGCGACAACCTCGCGCGCCTGTCGTTCATGCTGCTGCTGCTGTTCAGCATCCCCGTCGGCCTGCACCACCAGCTGCAGGAGCCGGGCGTGGACAGCGCCTGGAAGCTCGTGCAGATCGGCCTGACGTTCGCCGTGGTGATCCCCAGCCTCGTGACCGCGTTCTCGCTGTTCGCGACGATGGAACTCGCCGGTCGCGCCCGCGGCTACGGCGGGCTGTTCGGCTGGCTCAAGGGCCTGCCCTGGAAGGACGCTCGCTTCCTGGGCCTGTTCATGGGCATGGCCTCGTTCATCCCCGGTGGAGCCGGCGGACTGATCCTCGCGTCGTTCAACCTCAACCAGGTCGCGCACAACACGATCTTCATCACCGGGCACTTCCACCTGACCGTCGCCACGGCCGTGGCACTGACGTTCATCGCGACCGCGTACTGGCTCGTGCCACACGCGGCCGGGCGCACGATCACGCCCCTGGCCAATCGCGTGATGCGGTGGCAGATCTGGACGTGGGTGATCGGCATGACGCTCATGAGCGGCGCCCAGCACATCGTCGGCCTGATGGGTGCGCCGCGGCGCACGAAGGGCATCGACTACGGCCCGGGCGAGGCGGTTGCCGCGTCGTGGGAGCCGTACATGACGACCATGGCGATCGGTGGCACGGTGCTGTTCGTGAGCGTGCTGCTCGCGGTCGGGCTGGTCTTCCACCTCGCGTTCCGCGCGCCGCGCGAGAACCTGCGCGCTGGCGTGGTTCGCGCCGAGTATCCGCTGGCGGATCCGCCGCGCACCGGACTGGAGGTGCCCGCGTGGCTCGAGCGCTGGCGCATCTGGGTGACGATCCTACTCGTGCTCATCGTCGCCGCATACGCGGTACCGGTCATGCGCATGCTCGAAGATCCCGCGCCGGGAGCACAGCGATTCCAGAGCTTCAAGGGATCCGAGGGCGGCGACACGATGCCGACCCAGGCGGCGGCGTCGGCCGACGAGCCCGAGGTGACGTCGGAGGCCCCTGCCGGAGCGCTGGCCGGAGCGACGGTCGACGTCGAGCTGGGCGAGGACGACGGCACGCTGTTCGTTCGCCCGTCGGAGTCGAGCGTCGAGGCGGGCACGGTGACGTTCGCGGTCGAGAACACGGGCGCGATGCCGCACGAGCTGGTGGTGCTCAGGACCGACACCCCGGCCGGCGAGCTGGCCGAGGCGGACGGCGGCAAGGTCGAGGAGCCCGGGCGCATCGCCTACGTTCCGGAGATGACGCCCGCCGCCGCGACGCAGTACGTCACGATCGACCTGGAACCCGGCAAGTACGTGCTGTTGTGCAACGTCCCCGGCCACTACAGCCTGGGTCAGTACGTGGCGTTCTCGGTGACCTGACGCCCGCGATTCAAGCATGGTCGTCCGAATGCCGAAGTGTCCGGCATGGCCGAGCCTGCGCACCAATCCGGTTGGTATCCCGATCCCTGGAAGCAGGCGGAGCTGCGCTGGCACGACGGCGCCGACTGGACCGGCCAGGTCCACGGCGACGCGCCACCCCACGCGGTCGCGGTCGCGCCGGCGCCCTCGCCCTCGCCGATCCAGCTGCACGACGAGCAGCCCGCACAGCCACAGGCGGTGATCCCGCCACGAGTGGCTGCTGCCCCGGCGCCGCCGACCGCACCGCCGCTCTACGCGAACCCGGCCACGAGCGGCAAGGCGATCGGATCGCTCGTGACGGCACTCATCGGCATCCCGATCGTGCCGCTCGTGCTGGGCGTCCTCGCGCTGCGCGAGATCGGCCGCTCCGCCGGTGCACTGGGCGGACGCGGACTGGCAATCGCCGGTATCGTGCTGGGATCGCTCGCGTTCGTGTGGATCGCGATCCTGCTGGCTGTCGCGATCCCGACCTTCACGTCGCAGAAGAACCTGGCCCTCGGCACGCAGGCCAAGGCCAATGCCAGACAGCTCGTGACCGCGGTGGAGGTCTGCGCGGTCGGCAACGTCGACGGCACCTATGCCGGCTGCACCGGCGCCGGGGTTGCAGCGAAGTCCCCGGGAGTCAGCACGCTGCTGCAGCGCTGTGGCCAGCCGGGCGGCGGCTGCATCCAGCCGATCGGCACGCTGGGCTACGAGGTCACGACGATCTCGACCGCCGAGACTCCGACGACGTTCCGCGAGCGACACGGCGAGGACGGGTCGATCCTCAAGACGTGTTCAGGTCCGGAGTGTCCAACCGGCTCCTGGTAGCTGCCCCGGCGCACGAGCGCGGGAGCTGCGCTACTTCGACAGCGCCGCGTCGCGCAGCTGCTTGACCTGCGCTTCGAGGAACTCGACGACGGTCTCGTCCTGCAGCGTGGTGGTGTCGCCCAGGGTTCGGCCTTCGGCGATGTCCTTGAGCAGTCGGCGCATGATCTTGCCCGAACGCGTCTTGGGCAGCCCCTCCGTGAAGAGCATCAGCTTGGGTCGCGCGAACTTGCCGATGCGCTCGCCCACATGCGCGTACAGCTCGCGGCGCAGCTCGTCGTGATCGCGACCTGCGTCGGAGTCGTCGAGCGTCACGAACGCGGCGATCGCCTCGCCGGTCAGCTCGTCCTGCATGCCCACGACTGCGGCTTCGGCGACGCTCTGGTGTTCGACGAGCGCACTTTCGACCTCCATCGTCGAGATGCGGTGGCCGGAGACGTTCATGACGTCGTCGACGCGCCCGAGCAGCCAGATGTTGCCGTCGGTGTCGAGCTTGGCGCCGTCGCCCGCGAAGTACAGGCCGTCCCACTTGCTCCAGTAGGTGTCCTTGAAGCGCTCGGGGTTGCCCCAGATGCCGCGGGTCATGCCCGGCCACGGCTGTCGCACGACGAGCAGACCGCCGTGCCCGTTGGGGACGGGGGTGCCCGAGTCGTCGACCACGGCCACGTCGATGCCTGGAATTCCGCGTGATGCGGAGCCTGGCTTCGTGTGCGTGATCGCCGGCATCGGCGCGATCATGTGGTGGCCGGTCTCGGTCTGCCACCACGTGTCGACGATCGGGCAGCGTTCGCCGCCGATCACGCGGTGGTACCACATCCATGCTTCCGGATTGATCGGCTCGCCGACCGATCCGAGCAGGCGCAGGCTCGACAGGTCGTGCGCTGCGGGGTGCTGGTCGCCCCACTTGATGAACGCGCGAATCGCGGTCGGTGCGGTGTAGAGGATCGTCACGCCGTAGCGCTCGATGATCTCCCAGTTGCGGTCCTGCTTCGGCCAGTCGGGCGCGCCCTCGTACAGCACGCTCGTCATCCCGAGCGCGAGCGGTCCGTAGACGATGTAGGAGTGGCCGGTGACCCAGCCGATGTCGGCGGCGCACCAGTACACGTCGGTGGCGGGCTTGGCGTCGAAGACCATCTCCATCGATGCGGTCACGCCGGTCAGGTAGCCGCCGGTGGTGTGCATCAGGCCCTTGGGCTTGGCGGTGGTGCCGGAGGTGTAGAGCAGGTACAGCAGGTCCTCGCTGCCGACGGGCGTCGGTGCGCGGTGCTCGGCAGCGTCGGCCATGAGCTCGTGCCACCACTTGTCGCGACCCTCGACCCAGCCGAGCGGATGGTCGAGCGTGTCGCCCATGCGCTGCACGACGACGCAGTGCTCGACGCGGTCGGTGAGCTTGAGCGCCTCGTCGGTGAGTTCCTTGAGGCGGACCTGCTTGCCGCGGCGCCAGCCGCCGTCGGCGGTGATCACGACCTTGCAGTCGGCGTCATCGATGCGGTCGGCGAGCGCCTGCGCGCTGAAGCCACCGAAGACGATCGAGTGGGCGGCGCCGATGCGGGTGCAGGCGAGCATCGCGGCGGGAAGCTCGATGACCATCGGCATGAAGATCGCGACGCGGTCGCCCTTCTGGACGCCAAGACCGTCGAGCACGTTTGCGAAGCGCTCCACGAGCGCGAGCAGCTCTGCGTAGGTGTAGTCGCGACGATCGCCGTCCTCGCCTTCCCAGTGATAGGCGACGCGGTCACCGAGTCCGTTGGCGACATGTCGGTCGAGGCAGTTGGCGCTCACGTTGAGCTCCCCGCCGACGAACCACTTCGCGAAGGGGGCGTCGGACCAGTCGAGCACCTGCTCGTACGGGGTGATCCAGTCGAGCTTGGCGGCCCAGCGGTCCCACCAGGCGTCGGGATCGGCGAGCGCCTCGTCGTAGATCGCGGGATCGGAGAAGTTCGCCTGGTCGACGAACGCCTGCGGGGGTGCGAACGTGCGCTCCTCGCTCAGCAGGTTCTCGATCGCGTCGCCCGCTGTTGCGGTCGTCGTTCCCTCAGCAGACATGGCCTGTCCTCCCACGCGTCACACGGATCTGGTCGCGTCGCGCGACCCCTCCCCGAACGCGCGCGCTGCAGCATCCTACGACTCGGCGTTGATCGGGGCTTCGCTGCGGGGTCGCCGGACGCGGTCGTGGGCCCGTTTAGTGGGGATCCGGCCGGGAACATGTGCGGTCCGGTGCGCGTGGCGCATGGGCGGAACGACCATTCCGTGCTGTACTGGAGATCGATGTCCTCGTTGCCCCCCATCCGGATATTCGTGCTGGCGTTGGCCGCCCTTGTCGGGTTCGTGCCGGTTTCGAGCGCTGCACCGCATGCACGCGTCGGTCCCGTGAACTGTGATGCGGGTGGCGCGATCGTGAACCTGTCCAACGACGGCGGCGCTCCGGCCCGGTTCGTGCTCCTGCGCGACGACACCGTCGTCGCCACCCACGTCGTTCCGGCCGGCGTCGCGTCGCTGCAGCAGGTCGTGCCGGTCGCCGAAGGTACCGCGGCGCAGGTCACCGCACGTTACGGCGCCAGCTATGCGAGCAGCTACGTACGGCGCGAGTGCGGGCCGCGCTCGACTGCCGAGGTCGCAGCGGCGCCGGCGAACACCGCCGATGCCGCAACGTCGGTTCCCTATCGCGCGGCGCCCGTCGTGCCCGTCACCAGCACGCGTGCGCTGCAGGTGACGCCACCGCCGACCCCGGCACCATCTGGCTCGGCGTCCGATCGCGCTCCGCAACTGGAGGAGCCCGCCAGCTCCCTGGTGGTGCTCATGCTCGCGGCGCTCGCGGCGCTGGCCGTCGCCGGTGCACTGGCCGTCGCCTTGGCGCCACGACGCGACGCCGATGCCTCCGATGCCGGGCGTCGCCACGAGACGGCCCGCTAACCGCGTCGACCGGCCGGGCGCTGGTCCCTACTCGGTCACCGCAGCAGCGGTACCGACCTGCTGCTCCACCGCACGGGTGATGCCGCGCAGCGACTCGGGGTTCTCGACGCTGGAGATGTCGCCGGGGTCCTTGCCGAGCGCAGCCGCACGCACGGCGCGACGCACGATCTTCGCGCTGCGCGTCTTGGGCAGCGACTTGACGAACACGATCTGGCCGGGCTTGAACGCCTTGCCGAGGCGCTCGCCGACCATGTCCTGCAGCACGCTGCGCAGCCGATCGGATGCGCGCTTGCCGGGCGCCATGATGCACAGCACCCACACCTGCTCGCCCTTGACCGCGTCGGGCACGCCGATCGCCGCGGCTTCGGCGACGCTCTCGTGGTCGACGACGATCGACTCGTATTCGGCAGGTCCGATGCGCTTGCCGGCCACGTTGATCGTGTCGTCTGATCGCCCGTGCAGGTACCACATGCCGTCAGCGTCGATCGACGCCCAGTCGCCATGTCGCCACACCCCCGGCCACGTCTTGAAATACGAGTCCAGGTAGCGCTCGCGCCCGCCTTCGCCGAAGAAGCTGCGCGTCTGGCCCGGCCACGGCTTGGTGCACACGAGCTCGCCGACGCCGTCGCCCGGCCCAAGTCGCTCGCCGGTCTGCGGATCCCACACCTCGACGCTCATCCCGAAGCACGGCTTGCCGAGCGAGCCCGGCTTGAGCGGCGTCAGCGGCGTGGGTGACAGAAAGCACGCACCGACTTCCGTGCCGCCGGACAGGTTGATGATCGGGCAGCGACCCCGGCCGACGACGTCGTTGAGCCAGTGCCACGGCTCCGGATTCCACGGCTCGCCGGTCGATCCGAAAATGCGCAGGCTCGACAGGTCCGACGCGGTGACGTGTTCGTTGCCGGCCTGGCGCAGCGCGCGGATGAGCGTGGGAGACACGCCCAGGATCGTGATGCCGTGCTGCTCGACCAGGCGCCACAGGCGGCCGGGATCGGGAAAGTCGGGTGCGCCCTCGTACAGCACGAGCGTGCCGCCCGCGGCGTGCGCGCCGATGCATTCCCACGGGCCCATGATCCAGCCCATGTCGGTGACCCAGTGCAGCACGTCGCGCGGCTGCATGTCGGTCTGGAAGTGTGCTTCCTCCGCGATCTTCACGAGCAGGCCGCCGTGCACGTGCACTGCTGCCTTGGGCGTGCCGGTCGTGCCGGAGGTATAGGCAAGCAGCACGGGATGTTCGGAATCGACCTGGAGCGGCTGGCGGGCAGCGTCGGCGCCCGCGAGCGCCTCGTGCCAGAACACGTCGCGGGGCGCGACCATCGGCACGTCGATGCCGAGGCGGCGCCACACGATCACGTGCTCGACGCTCGGGGCCTGCTCGAGCGCCTGGTCGACGGTCGCCTTCATGCTGACCTGCTTGCCGCGACGCATCGTGCCGTCGGCGGTGATCACGACCTTCGCCTCGCAGTGCGACAGGCGCTGCGCGATCGCCTCGGCCGCGAAGCCGCTGAACACCGGCACGGCCATCGCGCCGATCGCGGCGCAGGCATACATGGCGACGACGACCTCCGGCACCATCGGCAGGTAGATGCCGACCGCGTCGCCGGGGCCGATGCCCATCGTGTCGAGCGCGTCGGCGAGCATCGCCACGTCGCGCTTGAGGTCGGCATAGGTCAGCCGACGCTGGCCCTCGTCCTCGCCTTCCCAGATGATCGCCGGGTGCGTCGCGAGCCGACCGCGCGCGTGCTTGAACACGCAGTCGTTGGCCAGGTTGAGCTTGCCGCCCACGAACCACTTCGGAAACTCGGCCTCGGAGTCGTCGAGCACCTTGGTGTACGGCGTCGTGAACTCGATCCCCAGGTGCTTGACGACGGCGTCCCAGAACCACTCGGGGTCTTCCTGCGAGCGCGCGAGCAGCTCGTCGGGATCCTTGAGTCCGTGCTGCTTGAGGAAGCCGAACAGGTTGGAGCGCTGCACGGTGGCGGCATCGGGCTTCCAGGCAAATCCGGTCGGCGAGATCGTTTCGGGGGCGTTCATGCCATTGATCCTAGCGACGAGCGCAAGGGCCCTGACCGGCCTGCCTGTACGATCCCTACATGGAAACGACCGATTCACGCGCCATCCTGCCCACGGAACTTGCCGGGATCGACCCCGCGTCGCTCGTGCTGCTGCTCGACGTCGATGGCGTGCTCGCGCCGATCGTCGACGATCCGGCTGCGGCCGCGGTGCCGGAGTCGATGCGCGCGGTCGTGGGGCGTGCGGTCGAGCGCTGTGCGCTGGTGGGGATCGTCACCGGGCGCGGCCTGGAGCGTGCGCAGGAGATGATTCCGCTGCGCGGCGCCTGGTATGCGGCGCTGCACGGCACGCACATCGTGTCGCCTGACGGCGTCGAGGATCGCTGCGAGGTGACGAGCGGCAGCCGCGAGCACGTCGAAGTCGCCGCCACGCTCGCGCAGACCGTGGGCTGGGCCTACGAGGACAAGGGCGCGACGGTCACGATCCATTTCCGCCAGCGCGGCAACCTCGGCCAGAAGATCGATCCGAGCCACGTGCGCGCGCAGCTGCAGACGGTGCTCAACCCGCTCAAGGTCGAGGTGCACGACGCCAAGCAGGTGCTCGAGGTCAAGCCCCGGGGCGCGCGCACCAAGGGCGATGCCGTGCGGGTGCTCGCGGCGGCCGCACCATCGCGCGCACAGGTGGTCGTCTACGTCGGTGACGACCTCACCGACCTCGACGCGTTCCTGGCGATCGACGCGCTGCGCGCAGATGAGGTCGCGGCGGCGGCGGCGGTCGAGGCATCGCTGCGCTTCGTCAAGGTCGCCGTCGGCGGCGACGAGGCCCCGCCGGCGCTCGTTGCCGCCGCCGACGTGGTGCTCGACAGCGAAGCCGCCGTCGAGCCGCTGCTGCGATCGCTGCTTGGCGCCTGACGCGCTCGTCAGGCGCGCACTTGGTTCCGACCGTCGACAGGCGGCAGGTTCGCTGCCTCCGGGCGCCGGATCACGATAGTGAACCGAGCACCTCCTTCGGGGGAGTCGCTCACCGAGACGCTCCCGCCATGGGCTTCGGCAAACGCCGCGACGATCGCCAGGCCCAGCCCCGTACCTGACGGCGCGTCGTCGCCGGACACGCCTCGCTGGAACGACTGGAAGATGCTGGCGCGTGCAGCAGGCGGAACGCCGGGGCCGGAGTCGTCGACGTGGATATGCCACGAGTTCGGCTCCTCGCTACACGCGATTCGAGCCCATGCCGTGACGCCCTCGACGCGCGCATACCGCACGGCGTTCTCCACGAGGTTCTTGATGCTGCGATACAGATCGCTGCGGCTTGCGTAGATGTACCGCGGCAGCGCGCCGACCTCGACCGCGATACCGTCCACGTCGTGGAGGACGTCCTCTACCAGAGCCGGAAACGGCACCCATTCGCGCGCGGCGAGACGCGTCGCGGTGGCCAGTGCCAGCACGTCGCCGATGAGCGAATCCATGCGGCGGGACGTGACCTCGATGGAATGCAGCATGCTGGTCGCCTGCGGGTCGTCGTCGGACTGGATGTCCTGCAGCAGCATGGCGAACCCGGTGATCGCTGCGAGCGGATTGCGCAGGTCGTGCACCAGCGTATGCGAGAACGTGTCGAGCGTCCGGTTCTTCGATTCGAGGACCTCGATCTGGCTACGCAGCGTCTCCTGCTGGGTTGCGATGCGACGTAGCAGGTACCGGAGCGCGAGCGCGAGCAGCACGAGCAGGACGAGCGTTGCCGATGCGATCGCGAACTGGATGCGGCGGACGGCCGCCGTCGCCTCATGCAGCGACACCTGCGCCGAGACGGTCCAGCCGATCTCGCTGACGGGTTCGTACGCCACGAGCGATCTGTCGTCTCCGCTTCCCATCTCTCGCGTGGACGAGCGCCCCGCAAGTGCTGCCCTGACTCCGTCGGTGCGCAGGACGGCGCGCGTGGGGTTCGACGGTGGCGTGGGGTCGGCGACGACGGCGCCGCGCTGGTCGGTGATCGTCAGGCGCACGCCCTGACCACGGGCAAACTCCTGCGCATACCGCTTGAGCGTCGACACCTCATAGGCAACAACCAGGATGCCCCGATGCCCGTCGGCGCCTCGGACCGGCGTGTCGATCATCGATGCGACTGCGACCACGTGGGGATTGCCGGCAGCCTGGGATATGTACGCTTCCGACACGTAGGTCGCTCCGGTGGCGTGCACGCCACGGTGCCAGTCCCGATAGTGGAAGTTGCGCCCCACGACCGATGGTGTCCGCGGCGCAATCTCGATGAGCGTTCCATCAGGGAACGTCACGAACGCGGCTCCGACGCCGACGCGCGTACGATGCAGCTCCTGGAGGGTGGTGGCGAGCACTCGGCGCTCGCTGGGCGTGACCCTGCCGTCGGCGAGTGCATCCCGCACCGTAGAACGCCTGGAATACCCCTGCACCGTCTCCGCAAGTCCCTGCAGTTGTGCGCGAACGAATGCCGCGCTGCCTACAGCACTCGCCTCGGTCTTGGCGCGCGACTGTTCGCCGATCGCCTGGGTCGCGAGCTGCAGCGACCAGGCTGCGAGCAGCACGAGCGGCGTCACCGTGAGCACCGCGAAGAGCAGTGGCACGCCGCGACTGGAGCTTGCTTCGAAAATCGAGCGCACGTGCGTCGGTACCCCCCGGGACGCCGAACCATACACTGCGTGGCCGCATCGGGCCGTTCTTGGTGGGACAAGGCGGCCCCGAGTATCGAAGTACTGGTAACGGGGCATCAGCCTCGTGCCGATCACGCATGCCATGAGCGAATTGCAGCAGCCATCCACCCGACCGGTCGCGCCCACGCAGGCGCCCGGTACCGTCACGCCGTCGACCGACGGTGCGGCCGAGGTGTATCGCCGCGCAGTGCAGGCCAAGCCCACCGGTTTCGCCGAGAACCCGATCGGTGCGATGGCGCAGGCCGTCGACAAGTTCGGCAAGGCCGCCGGCAACGTGTTCGGCGCCAAGGGGATGGAGGGCCAGGACGGGCTCGCTGCCGGCGAAACGCGTCTCAAGGCTGCGATCGCCGAGATGCGCGCCAACCCCGGCTCGCTCGAAGCGAAGCAGAAGGCATTGCTCGCCGGCCTGGCGCTCATGGAGCAGATGGGCTCGCTCGCGCCTAACGATCCGCGGCGGCTGAGCGTCTCCAAGTTCGTGGTCGGGCTCGCCAACCAGCTCGGACCGGGCGGCATCCCGTTCTCGGCGAACGGCACCGACGTGCGCGGCATGCTGCGCCTGGCAGCGCAGGTGCTGTCGCGATTCGGATCGCCCGCAGACATGCAGGCCGCGTTCAGCCTCGAGAGCCTGCTCAAGGCATCGCTGCCCGCTTCCAGCGCCACGGCGCTCGCGATGCGTGACGAGCTCATGCAGCGCTTCGGGCTGTCGCAGGGCGCCAAGGGCGTGCTCGCGTCGGGCTGGGCCGTGCGTCACGCCAATGCCGGTGAAGTGCCCAAGCTCGACATGAGCGCACGAACGCTCGTGCTCGACGCCACGCAGTCGAACCCCTCGCTCGGGGTGCTGGCGCGCGCGTACTGGCATGACCAGTCGATGCGCGCGCCGCACGAGCGTGACGGTTTCATGGAGGCGTTCCGCAAGGTCGCCAACCAGTCGTCGATGGGCCTGAGCCGCAAGTACCGCGAAGTGCGTGACCATGCGCGCCGTGAGATGCAGCAGGGCCGCATCGGCGTGATCGGTGCCTCTGCGGGCGCCCCGTCGGGCGCATCCGGTGCGATCGTCGACGAGAGCGCGGACATGTTCGCGTCGCTCGCGTCGTTCAGCCACTCCGACGGCCGCGGCGACCTGCCCGTCGAACTGCGCGGCCCGCTGGAGCGCTTCTACGCACCGCAGTAACCAGCCGGCTTCGTACGCCACGGTCGAGTACCGACGCTCACGTACGAAGCCACCGTCAGGGGCGCTGCATCGCCCTCGACAACGACGAAGGGCCGCCGGCACGAATGCCGACGACCCTTCGATGAGTCGCTGAAGCGACGGTGTGGCTCGTCAATCAGACAAGGCGAGCAAGCGAGGGTCGCGAGCGCGAAGCGCTCATGACCGAGCGGCGAGCCTTGCTGAGATCGGACAAAGTCCGATCTCAGACGAGGCGCACGCCGGTCGCTTCGAGGCCCTTGCGGCCCTCCTGCGTCTCGAACTCGACCTTCGCGCCCTCGGGGAGCGACTTGAAGCCGGAGCCGTCGATGTTGCTGTGGTGGACGAACACGTCCGAGCTTCCGCTCTCGGGGGTGATGAAGCCGAAGCCCTTTTCGTCGCTGAACCACTTAACGGTGCCTGTTGCCATGGTGTGCTGTCTCCAGTGTTACGTGTGTTGTGTGTTGTTTTGTTGCTCTGGATACCGCACGCCGTTAGGCGGGACTTCCGGAACGCTGTGGGTTGGCGCCGCCTCGGCGTCGCCGTGGGCGGCCAGTGGCCGCGCGGGTGTTCGATGAAGGCAAGGGTACATACTTCAGACCGTTCCGGCTGAAGTCTTCGATCAAACCGAGTGAATCTGCGATTTTCTGCACGTCTGCCCGTTGATCCTCAAGCACGAACGTGACGGCCAGGCCATTTCGGCCGGCGCGGCCCGTGCGACCGGCGCGGTGCATGTAGTCGTCGGCCTCGCCGGGCGGGTCGTAATTGACGACGATCGAGATGCGATCTAGGTCGATGCCTCGGGCGAACACGTCGGTTGCGACGAGCACGTCGACCTCGCCGCGATCGAAGCGTCCCAGCTCGCGGACGCGAGCTCCCTGGAGCATGTCCCCGTGCAGGGCGGTGGTGCGCAGACCGCGCTTGGCGAGTCGCTTGGCGATCCGCGCGGCGCCGCGCTTGGTGCGCACGAACACGACGGCGAGGTCGCGTGCTTCGGCCTCGAGCAGGTCGATCAGCAGATCGGTCTTCTCCTCGTGGACCGTGGGCAGGAACGCGTGGTCGATCGAGACCGGGCGCGCCTTCGGCGGTGCCGTGGCGATCGAGACGGGATCATCGGTGTGGCGCGATGCCACGTCGAGGATGCGGTCGTCGAGCGTTGCCGAAAACAACATCGTCTGTCGATCGCGCGGGACCTTGGCGATGATGCGCTCGACGGTCGGCAGAAAACCCATGTCGAGCATGCGATCGGCTTCGTCGAGCACGAGCGTGTGCACGCCGCCGAGGTCGACGAGGCGCTGGTTGATGAGGTCCTCGAGCCGGCCGGGGCAGGCGACGAGCACGGTCGCCGAGCGCAGTTTGGTGACCTGCGGGCCCTGCTTGACGCCACCGAACGCCGTTGCGACGCGGGCTGCGGGGTCGAGCGATTCGAGCTCCTCGGCAACCTGCAGCGCGAGCTCGCGGGTCGGCACGAGCACGAGCGCCTGGATGCCGCGCCAGTCGTGGTCGAGTGCCTGCACGAGCGGGATACCGAACGCGATGGTCTTGCCGGACCCTGTAGGTGAGCGAGCGAGGATGTCGCGCCCCTCGTCAGCGACGGGAACGACCTGCTGCTGGATCGGGAACAGGGACGTGATGCCACGCGCGATGAGCGCTGCGGCGACGGTCGAGCCAATACCGGGCCCGAACTGGTGCTTCGTCATATGGTGCTGAAACTGCTTTCCTGGCCGCTGCCGAATGGCGGGCCGGTAGGTATGTGGGTGGGTCTCGATTCACCCAACAAACATGAGGCGGCGGCGACTGCGGCCTGCGCTCGGTCCGATCGGACGGGAGAAACCCCAGCGACGCAACCGGTGCGGCGCTGTACGGACCACTGTAGCGCATGTTGGGGAAGCGCGCGCAACTCAGTCGCGACGACGCGACGCGAGCAGCTCGTCGGCCGTCCGGCAATTCACGACGTCTTTCACGCGCGCGCCCGCGCGACGGGCCACGGCCACGCCGTGCTCGCGCAGCGAGAGCGTGGAGGTTCGGTGCGCGTCGGTGTTGATCGTCAGGCGGGCGCCGGCGGCGAGTGCGAGCGCGGCCTGGTCGGAGTCCAAGTCGAGCCGGTCCGGGTTGGCGTTGATCTCGAGCACGACGTTCGCGTCGACGCACATCGCGATCAGTTCGTGGATGTCGAGCGCCGTGCGATTGCGGATGAGCAGGCGGCGGCTGGTGGGGTGACCGATCGCGTCGACGAGCGGGTTGTCGATCACGCGCCGCATGCGCTCGAGGATCGCGTCGGCTGACTGGCGCTGCTGCGTATGGATCGACGCGACCACCCAGTCGAGCTGGCGAAGCGCCGCGTCGGGCAGGCCGAGCGCGCCGTCGGCGAGCACTTCCACTTCCGAGCCGCGCAGCACGCGGAACGCGGGCGCACCGTCGGTTTCGTGTTCACGCCGGAGCTGTTCGTTGGCGGCGGCGATCTCCTCGGCCTGCGCCGCGAGGCGCTCCGGTCCGAGGCCGCCGACCATCGCATACGGCGCGGAGTGGTCGGTGACGCAGAAGTACTCGTCGCCGCGCTCGCGGGCGGCGCGCGCCATCTCGAGGATCGTCGCGCGACCGTCGGACCAGTCCGAGTGCGCGTGCAGCTCGCCGCGCAGGTCGGCAGCGGTGACCAGGTCACGCGGGGCGGTCTCGAGCGTGTAGCGGCCGGCGAGCACCGCATCACGCAGCTCCACCGGCACGTCGCGGGCGCCCGGCTCGTCGACGAGCGTCGACCATGCCGGCGGGCCGGCAAGCAGCTCGAGCGCGCGGTCGTTGCCGCGGTGTGCGATCACGCCGATGCGGATCGGCATGCCCGAGGGTGCGACGATCGCGAGCGGCGCATCCTCGTCGACGTCGTCGTGCTCGAAGCCGCGTGCGGTGATCGTCGAAAGCAGCGCCGCACGCACGGCGGGCAGGTCCGGCTTCGCGCCGAGCACGACGACGTTCAGCTCCAGCTCGCGCACGAGCTCGCAGCCGCGCACGTAGTCGCCACCCAGGTCGATGCGCCCGACACCGTCGACGCCCTGCACAAGCTGCGTGACGGCGTCGAGCATCGCCTGCGCCTGGTCGCGCCGAAACCACGGGCCTGGCAGGGGCGTGCCGGTCTCGTCGCGCGGCACGCCGCTCGTCGTTGCCGCGGCA
The DNA here is from genome assembly GCA_038212015.1 of Gaiellales bacterium. Taxonomy (GTDB): domain Bacteria; phylum Actinomycetota; class Thermoleophilia; order Gaiellales; family SKUG01; genus JAGQUL01. Next base: position 32,803 of record JBBQUY010000033.1, read on the forward strand.
TCGTCGCCACCTGCTGCGCGGCGGGCGGCTTCGGTGGCGAGCGCGTCGACGACCTTCTTCGTGACGCCGTCACCGACCGCAAGCGTGCCTGCCGCGGCGCGCTCGAGCAGCGACTCGAAGCCCTCGCCGTCGGTGGCGGCATGCACCTTGCGTGCGGTGGCGGCGCCGATGCCCGGCAGCGTGGTGAGCGCCAGCAGCGTGTCGTCGACCTCCTCGCGCGCGCGGTCGAGCGCGGGGAACGTTCCGGTGGCGAGCAGCTGGTCGACCTTCTCGGAGATCGCTGCGCCGATCCCGTCGATCTCGGTGAGGCGTCCTTCCTGGCTGAGCACGGCGACGGAATCACCGAGCTCGCGGAAGATCCCCTCGGCCTTGCGATAGGCCATGTAGCGATAGGGCTTGAGGTCGGTGAGGGCGAGCCGGTCGGCCAGCTCGGCGAAGGCGTCGGCGATCTCGGCGTTGCGCATGGCGAGAGCATAGGACGTGGCGTGATCGTTCGCACGACGGATCCCCGTTGCGGTTGTCGCCGGGTCGTGGTGCCATGGGAGAACGAGGCATGCGCGTGGGGACGCGGCGTGCCGGGGGCGACGAGGGGACGACAGATCATGTGTGGAGCAGTTGGTGGTGCGATGGGCGGCGGTTCGCCGGTGCAGCAGGTGCCTCCGGCGCCGGGCGGCGCGGTCGCGGGCGCGAGCGGAAGCCCGGCCCAGAAGAGCGATGTTGCCGGCGCGAGCGGCAGTCCGCTGCAGAAGTCGGACGTTGCCGGCGCGAGCGGTGATCCCGCGCAGAAGTCCGGTGTCGCAGGTGCAAGCGGTGGCGGCGCGGCTGCGCCCTCGGCTGCAGCTCCTGCCGCGCCCGCACAGGCAGCGACCGGTGCGGCGACGCTCGGTGGCGGCGGCACGGGCGACATCGCCGGCGTGCTCGACCAGCTCGTGAAGGCGATCCAGGCGCTCGTCGCCGCGCTCGGCTCGACGGGCGTGGCCGGAGCATCGGGCGCGGGGCCCATCAACGGTGGCGGCCCTGGCCAGATCGGCAAGGATCCGACGCAGGCTCCGCC
>JBBQUY010000034.1:0-33277 GCA_038212015.1 Gaiellales bacterium
CAGCCACGTCCACTGCGCACCGGGGTTGTCGACGACGAGCGTCCAGGGACCAGGCATCAGTGCCTGCACCGCCCACGTCGCGCGCACGCCCAGATCGGGCAACGCCTCCAGCAGCTGGGTGATCGAGGCGAACACCACAGCGGTCGGTTGCGTCAGGTCGCGCCCCTTGCATGCATACATCCTGTGTACCGCGGCTTCGTCGCTGGCGAGCGCCGCGAGCCCATAGACGGTGTCGGTCGGCACGACGACGAGCTCGCCCCCCTCCAGGGCGCGCTGCACGTATGCCAGCTCCGAGCTGGCCGCGACGGGATCCTTCAGGACGAGCATCACTGACCTCCGCTGTCCCGATACCCGATGACGACCCGATCGATCCCGGCCAGGTCGTCGCGCCCTTCCACGTCGACGAGCCCCGCGCTGCGCAGCGCGGATGCGACCATCGCCCGCTGGCCTTCACCGTGCTCGACTGCGAGCATCCCGCCCGGCTCGAGCAGCGCCACCGCCTGCCCCGCGAGCCGGCCATAGAAGGCTGCCACGTCCTCGCCGCCCGGAACGAACAGCGCGACGTGCGGTTCGTGGTCGCGCACGCCTGCTTCGAGACCGGTGGCGTCGACACCTTCGACATACGGCGGGTTGGCCACGATCACGCCCACGCGACTCAGGTCGGCGACGGGCTCGAGCAGGTCGCCGACCCGGAACTCGACGTCCACCTTCGTGCGTGCAGCGTTCGCGCGCGCCACCTCGAGCGCGTCCTCGGAGATGTCGGTGGCAATGACTCGCGCGCGACCCTCGAGTTCCGCGGCGATGCTGATCGCCACGCACCCGCTGCCCGTGCACGCGTCGATGAACGTGGCGCTCATCGCATGGTCGGCGAAGTGGGTGAGTGCGAGTTCGACGAGCAGCTCGGTTTCCGGTCGCGGCACGAGCACGCGCCGGTCGACTTCGAACTCGCGACCGTAGAACCACGCCGTACCGAGCAGGTACGCAACCGGCTCGCCGGCGACGCGCCGCCCGAGCAGCTCATCGAGTCGACGCCACGCGGCCGGCTCGAGCGTCCGGTCGCCATGGACGCGCAGCCCGACCCGGTCGAGCTCCGCAACATGTCCGACGAGCAGCTCCGCATCGAGGCGCGGCGTATCGCCCACGCCGGCCTGGTCCAGGGCCACCGTCGTGCTGCGCACGGCATCGGTGACGGTGGTGGCAACTCCGGCGTCGCTCACTCGAAGCGCTCTGCCAGTCGCGTGCGCTGCTCTTCCTGACGCAGGGCATCGAGCAGGTCGTCGAGCTCGCCCTGGAGTACCTTGTCGAGCTGGTGGATCGTCAGTCCGATGCGGTGGTCGGTCACGCGCCGCTCCGCGTAATTGTAGGTGCGGATCTTCTCGGCGCGGTCGCCCGTGCCGATCGCGCTGCGTCGCTGCTCGCCGAGCGCGGCTGCCTGCTTTTCCGCTTCCACCTCGGCTAGGCGGGTGCGCAGCACGCGCATCGCAGAATCCTTGTTCTGGTGCTGCGACTTCTCGTTCTGGCACGTCACCACGATGCCGGTGGGCTCATGGGTGAGCCGCACCGCACTGTCGGTGGTGTTGACGCTCTGCCCGCCAGGACCGCTCGATCGGTACACGTCCACGCGCACGTCGTTCATGTCGAGCTGGACTTCGGCTTCCTCGCTCTCGGGGCGCACCACCACGGATGCGGTCGAGGTGTGGATGCGGCCCTGCGTCTCGGTCTGCGGCACGCGCTGCACGCGGTGCACGCCGCTTTCCCACTTGAGCTTCGCGTACGGATCGTCGCCCGCCACGGAGAAGAACGCTTCCTTGTAGCCGCCCGCATCGCCGTCCGCCGTGGAGATGAGCTCGACGCGAAGCCCGTGCGACTGCGCGTACTTCATGTACATGTGCAGCAGGTCGCCCGCCCACAGCGCCGCCTCGTCGCCGCCCGCGCCGGGGCGGATTTCGACGATGACGTCCTTGTGGTCGTCCGGGTCGGCTTCCACCATCGCCAGGCGCAGCGCCTCCTCCACGTCGGGAAGCGCGGCTTCGGCGTCGGCCTTCTGGAGCTTCGCCATCTCACGAATTTCTGATTCGTCGTCGCCGGACAGCTCGTGCGCTTCCGCGATCTGCGCCTTGAGCTCGCGCCACTGCGCCGCCAGGTCCGCGGCGCCCTTGAGTCGCGCGTGTTCGCGCGTCACCTCGACGGCGCGTTTCTGGTCGTCGAACAGTGACGGATCCGAGAGGGCGCGCTCGATCTCGGCAAACGAGCGTTCGATGTCTTCGACGAGGGGCTCCACGGCTGCTGATGATACTGAGCGCAGCGCCGGTGGTGGTTGTCGACGGCACGGTTTCGTCGTACGTTTGTGTGGGGCGGCCGTGCAGTCGCACGGCCCGTGTGGAGGATTCGTGAGCCAGCCAGTGGGATCACCGCGTCCCGTCGCGACGCCGACGAGGACAAGGACGAAGACGAGCGCTTCGACGCCGACGACCAGTTCGCGTGTGCCGAGGGCTGCGCGCCCGACGACCGACAAGCCCGATCCGCGCGGCACAGGCGGCCCGTCCGGTGCCACGAACGGCGCCACCACCTCGCGTCCGTCGAAGCCGCGCCCGTCGAAGCCTGCTCCATCGACGCCGCGTCCCACGAGGGCCGGACCATCGAAGCCCGGCGCGTCCCGACCGACGAAAACCGCCACGGGCGCGCCCACCAAGACACGCCCGTCCTCGCCGCTGACCGGCGAGGCGGCGGGTCTCGCGGAGCTCGCGTCTCGCACGGCCGACGACCGTCGCCGGTGGGATCCGGACGACGACGATCTCACCCGGGGTCGCAACGCGCATCACTCGAACACGCCCGAGGAGATGCGCGAGGCGCTCGAGGGCGACAACAACTGGCTCGAGGGCGACCTTCGCGTGAACGGCGACGGCGACCTGGTCATGGCGCACGACGCCGACAAGGAAGGCGATGGCCTCACCGTCGAGGAGTGGCTCGCCATCGGCGGGGCGGGCCAGCGTGGCATGAAGATCGACGTCAAGGAGTACGAGGCGGTTCCGGAGCTGCTCGACGCGATCGAGGCGAGCGGAATTCCCGACGGTCGCATCATGCTCAATTACGGCACTGGTGGGGTTTCGGAGGACGAGGCGCGCGACATGCGCGAGCGATTCCCGGACGCATGGATGGCGATCAATCCCGCGGCGCCCGACCGCAATGGCGGCTACGACGACGAATCGCTGGAGACGGCGACCGACATGGCGGACGCCGTCGGCGGCAGGGTCGTGTTCCCGATTCGCTGGGACCTCGCATCCGACGAGGCGATTCAGCAGCTCAAGCCGCACGGCAAGGTCTCGATCTGGACCGCAAAGACCGAGGGCACGCCCGGCGACACCGCTGGTGAGCGCCAGCGACTGCTCGACCGTGGCGTCGACGGCGTGATCGACCTTGGACCGCCGCAGAGCATCCTCGAGAACATCTCGGAGCGCGCAAAGGACATCTGGAACTCGGGTCCGGTCGGTGGCGCTCGCGACGGCGCCGGTGCGATCGGCGGCTTCTTCGGTGACGTCGGTGGCTGGGCCGGCGATCGCGGCAGCGACCTGTGGAATGGCGCCGGCAATCTCTTCAGCGGAGCCCGCGACCGTGGGGGCGATCTCCTCTCCGGCGCCGGTGATCTCGGCGGCGACCTGCTCGACGGCGCCGGCGACGCGCTCGACGATGCGCCACTCGTGGGTCGCTTCTTCGGCGACTGATCCCACGCGGCGGAATGCTCGATCCCGCGACCCGCCTGCTAGCGTGACGCGCGCATGGCGCAACGGCAGACACCCACGCGCGCGCGGCGCGCGCCCGCGAAGCCGCCGCCACCTCCACCTCCGCCGCTTCGACGCACGCGGGCATTCCTGCGCTGGACGTTCCGGTTCCTCGCATACGGCACCGTGTTCGCCGTCGGCGCGTGGCTCGGCGTCGTCACCGCGGCGTTCCCGACGCTCGACGACCTCGAACAGCGAGCCGAGGTACGTCAGGTGCCCGGCGCGATCCTCACCTCCGACGGTCGCACGGTGCTGCGCCGGCTGCGCGCGCCGGAATCGCGCACGTACCTCGAACCCGACCAGGTCCCGGACATCGTCGCCGATGCGGTGATCGCGGCCGAGGATCGACGCTTCCGCGACCACTTCGGGATCGACCCGCGCGGCATCGCACGGGCCGCACTGGCGGACCTTCGCGCCCGCTCGATCGCCGAGGGCGGCTCGACGATCACCCAGCAGCTCGTCAAGAACACCTACGTCGGACCCGACCGCACGCTGGCACGCAAGTCGCGGGAAGCGGTCCTGGCGGTGGCGCTGGAGACCCGCTGGTCCAAGGACCGCATCCTCGCCGCGTATCTCAACACCGCCTACTTCGGGAGCGGCCGATACGGCATCGCCGACGCTGCTACCGGCTACTTCGGCGTTACCGTCGGCAAGCTCACGCCCGCGCAGGCTGCGCTGCTCGCATCCCTGCTGCGCTCGCCGGAGGGCAACAATCCTGACCGCGTTCCCCAGCGAGCGCTCGTCGAGCGCAATCGCGTGCTCGCGACGATGCTCGAACTCGACACGATCACCGCCGCACAGCACGAGGCTGCCACGCACACACCGATGCCGCGTCGTCGCGCCACCCGCAGCGGGTCCAGCCGCGAACTCGCACCGCACCTGTCCGACGTGATCGTCGGCGACCTGGTCGAGCGCTACGGCGTTCGGCGAGCGCTCGGCGGCGGGCTCAGGGTTCGGACGACGATCGATGCGCAGCTGCAGCGTGCGGCGCGCGACGCGGTCGGTGCGGTGGATGCGAGCGGGCTCGACGCGGCGCTGGTGGCGATCGATCCCCGCTCCGGCGAACTGCGTGCGGTGGCGCATGGCGGGGATGCCGCGACCGCCGCGTTCAACGTCGTGTTCGACGGGCGCCGACAGCCCGGTTCCGCCTTCAAGCCGTTCATGCTTGCCGCGGCCTATGAGCAGGGCTACGCACCCGGCACGGCGGTGGTGAGCGCTCCGTTCGACAAGACGTACCCCGGCGGTCGGTTCAAGGTCACCAACGGCGGTGGCTATGCAGGCACCACCACGCTCGACCGCGCGACCTGGCAGAGCGACAACACCGTGTACGCGCGACTGCAGGATCGGCTCGGCATCCAGTCAGCGATCGACGTCGCCACGTCGGCCGGCATCCGCAGCCGCATGGACCCCGTCCCGGCGCTCGTGCTCGGCGCGCTTCCCCAGGGCACCACGCCGCTGGAGCTCGCCCATGCGTACGCGACGTTCGCCGCGCACGGCGAACGAACGTCGCTCGTCGAGGGTGGCGGGCCGCGCTACCTGTCGTTCGTGACCGAACCCGATCGCGACGAGCGCTACCGCCCCACCGCGACGCGGCGACAGGTGATCGACCGCGGCGTGGCGGACCTGGTCACCGCCACGCTGCAGGGCGTCGTCACCACCGGCACCGGTCGCGGCGCGGCGATCGGTCGCCCGGTCGCCGGCAAGACCGGCACGACCGAGGAGTACCGCGACGCGTGGTTTGTCGGCTACACGCCCGAGCTCGTCACGGCCGTATGGGTCGGCCACGTCGAGGGTGGCATCCCGATGCGTACCGAGAATGGCGGTGGGCCGGTCACCGGCGGCAGCATTCCCGCAACGATCTGGCGCACGTTCATGGAACGCGCCCTCGTCGATGTCCCGGCATCGGAGTTCGAGCTCGAGACGCCCCGGTACGTGACCGTGTCGATCGACGTCGAGAGCGGACTGCTCGCAGGGCCGTGGTGCGTGGGCGCCGTCACCGCGAAGTTCGTCGCCGGTCGTGAGCCCACCGAATCCGCCGCGTCGTGCAAGGAGCGGGATCGGCCGGTGCCGTCACTCGTCGGCCTGTCCCTCGACGACGCGCGCGAGCTGCTCGAATCCGAGCAGTACGAGGATGTCGTCCGTGTCGAGGAGCAGCTCGTGACCGATCCCGACGACGCGGGAATCGTGGTGGCGCAGCGGCCACGTGCGGGAACGCGCGTCTTCCGCGATGACGCGATCACGCTGGTCGTCGGCGAGGACCCGTTCTCGCGCTGATCACGCAGGGAACGGCTTCGACACGTGCGCGTCGCGGACACCGAAGCGCCAGGGCAGGTCCACGGCCTTGGTGATGCCGATTCGGGGTCCCACGAGCACGCGCGACGGCTCCAGCGGCAGGTCGATCCCGACCTGCGCCGCGAGCGCAGCGTCGCGCCAGATCACCGGACCGTGCGTCGCCGCATCGAGTGCATCGTCGAGCGTGTGCAGATCCTGGCGCAGCATCGTGCGACCGGTGTCGTCCAGGCGCAGGTCGAGGCCCTGAGCCAGTCGCCCGGGCCCGGTCAGCAGGTCCTTCGGGCGAAGCGATGCCGGGTCGGTCGCGCGCCCCGCCGCGCGGCGTGCGCGCATGAGGCCCTCACCGTGGACGGGCATCGCGGCTCGCAGCAGCACCGCTTCGCCGCTGCCGTCCGCGCCGGTCACGAGGTTGGCGCACCAGTGGATGCCATACGACAGGTACACATAGGCGGTCCCGGGAGGTCCGAACAGTCCGACGGTGCGCGGCGTCGGTCGTCCGCCCCAGGAGTGCGCGGCGGGTTCGTCCTCGTGGTACGCCTCCACTTCCGTCAGGACTGCCACGGCTCCACGGCATGCGATCGACCAGCCGAGCAGGTCGGGGGCCACCTCCGTCGGGTGGCGGGTCGCATCGAGGGTCATGTGCACATCCTAGGTGTTCCTCCCGCCGAGATGACTATTCGGCACGATCTCGGGAAGTTCAAGCTTCGGGTGCCGCCTGCGGTTTCCAAGGGTGCGCACAGGTCTGAGACATGCGGAGGCAGCACGATGGGCTCGATCAGGAACGCGGCACGTGTGATCGGAACGGTGGTGATCGCCTCGCTCATCGCCGTCGGCTGCGGCGGGGACGACGATGGTGGTGGTGGTGGCAGCACGCCCGACGCCGACAAGGTCGAAGTGAGCGACGAGGCGCCCGAGGGCGAGATCTCCGTCTGCATGGGCAAGGACACCAGTGGCGTCCACGGTCCGCTGCTCGAGAAGTTCAACCAGGAGAACGAGGGCGCCGAAGCGGCGCTCGTGGAGCTGCCCGAATCGGCTGACGAGCAGCGCACGCAGCTCGTGCAGCGCCTTCGAGCCAAGAGCGAGGAGTGCGACGTGCTCGCGCTCGACGTGATCTGGACTGCGGAGTTCGCTGCCCAGGGCTGGCTTGCCGACGCGACTGACATCGTCGAGGAACGCGAAGGTGAGTTCATCGCCTCCACGCTCGACACCGTCCGCTATGACGACAAGTCATGGGCGGTGCCGTTCAACTCCAACGCCGGCTTCCTGTTCTACCGCACGGACCAGGTCGACGAGGTCCCCGCCACATGGCAGGAGACGTACGACGCAGCAGCCGAAGCAAGCGGGCTCGTCTATCAGGGCTCGCGCTACGAGGGCCTGACGGTGCATTTCCTCGAGCTGCTGTACGCACGTGGCGGTGACGTGATCAACGAGGACGGCACCGAGGCGACCGCCGATTCCGAGGAGACTCGCGACGTGCTCCAGTTCATGGTCGACGGCATCAAGGACGGCGCCGTGCCCCGCGCAACGCTGACCATGAAGGAAGAAGAGGCGCGACGCGCGTTCGAGAACGGCAGCGCCACATTCATGCGCAACTGGCCGTACGCGTACTCGCTGGGTCAGGAGGCACCACGCATCCGCGGCAAGTTCGAGGTCGCAGCCTTCCCGAGCTTCGGCGACGACGACGCTGCAAGCATCCTCGGTGGCTACAACCTCGCCGTGTCGGCGTTCAGCGACAATCCGGGGGGCGCGGCCGCGCTCATCAACTACCTGACCGCCGAGGACGCACAGATCACGTACGCCGAGGCCGCCACGCCGTCGGTGCTGACCGACGTGTACGACGACGACGCGGTCAAGAAGTCGCTGCCGTTCGCCAAGACGCTGCTCGAATCGATCGAGCAGGGTCGCTCGCGGCCGGTGAGTCCGGTGTATCCGCAGATCAGCGACGCGATCTCCACCAACGTCTATGCGGCGCTGAGCGGCGACGCGACCGTCGACGAGGCCGTCACGAGCATGCAGGCAGACATCGACAAGGCACTGGCGACGTTCTAGGAACGCGGGAGAGCACCGACGATGAGCACGATCACGCCGAGCTCCACCGCGGCCGGGCCGGGACCGGGCGATCGCCCCCCGCCGCCCAGGCGGCGGGGCCGGCGTGCGCCATCGTATGGGCGCTCGGAACGGCGACTGGCCGCGCTGCTGCTGTCGCCGTCGCTGGTGCTGATCGGCCTGGTGGCCGCGTACCCGATCGGCTATGCGATCTGGCTGTCACTCAACGAGTACAGCGTGCGCGTGCCCGGCCTCTCGCGCTTTGCCGGGCTCGACAACTACGAGGCCGCATTCGCGGGCGGATTCTGGGATGCGCTGCGCAACACCCTGGTCTTCACCGTCGCGTCGGTGAGCCTCGAGCTGATCATTGGCCTCGCGATGGCGATCGCGATGCACCACGCCTTCCGAGGACGCGGGCTGCTTCGCGCGACGGTGCTGGTGCCCTGGGCGACGATCACGGCCGTGACCGCGATCACGTGGCGCTCGATCTTCGAGCCGGGCGTCGGCTTCGCACCGCAGCTGCTCGCCAAGGTCGGCATCGCCGAGGACGTCGTCTGGCTCGGTGAACGCGGGTACGCGATGAGCGTGCTGATCCTCGCCGACGTGTGGAAGACCGCACCATTCATGGCGCTGCTGCTGCTTGCAGGCCTGCAGGTCATCCCCGAGGACGTCTACGAGGCAGCCCGCGTCGACGGAGCCACCCCGTGGCAGCGCTTCACCAGGATCACGCTGCCGCTGCTGATGCCGGCAATCCTCGTCGCGCTCATCTTCCGCACGCTCGACGCGCTGCGCGTGTTCGACCTTCCCGCAGTGCTCACCGACGGCAGCAACGGCACGAACGTGCTGTCACTGCTCGCATATCAGGAACTCACCCAGAACCGACTGCTCGGCCTCGGCGCCGCACTGTCGGTGCTGACGTTCGCGGTCGTGATGATCGTGTCGTTCCTGTACATCCGCTTCGTGGGCGGCAACATCCGAACCCTGGCCAAGGACTGACATGAGCGCCGCCTCGACTCCTCGCAGCAGCACCGCTCCCGTCGCCCAGGCGGGCGAGGCATCCCGCGTACGCGCGCGGTCGCGTCGGCGCCCGATGCCGCCGCTTCTGCGCAACACACTGCTGTGGCTGAGCGTCGCGTCGATCGTCGTGTTCTGCCTGTTTCCGATCTACTGGATCGTCAACACGTCGCTCAAGACCGGTCCACAGCTGTCGAGCGGAGCGCTGTGGCCGAGCGAGCCGTCGCTGCGCAACTACCGCTCGGTGCTCGACGACGGCGACTTCCTGCTGGCGCTGCGCAACAGCGCGATCGTTGCCGGCAGCACGACCTTCCTGTCGATTCTCGTCGGCTCGTTCGCCGGCTATGCGCTCGCGCGCCTGCGGTTCCCGCGCAAGACGCTGCTGCTCGGCATCGTGCTGTCGATCTCCACGTTCCCGGTGATCGCCATCGCCGCACCACTGTTCAAGCTCTGGACCGACCTCGGCATCTACGACGCACCATATGGGCTCGGGCTGATCATCCCGAACCTCGTGTTCTCGCTTCCGCTCACGATCTTCATCCTCACGAGTTTCTTCCGCGAGATCCCGCGCGAGCTGGAAGAGGCGGCACTCGTCGACGGTGCCACGCGGATGCAGACGTTCACGAAGGTGGTGTTCCCGCTCGCCGCGCCGGGCCTGGTCACCGCCGCGCTGCTCGTGTTCTTCTTCGCGTGGAACGAGTTCCTGTTCGCGATCACGCTCACGAGCACACCCGAAGCGCGCACCGTGCCGGCGGCGATCGCGTTCTTCACGGGCAGCGTCCGCTTCGAGGCACCGATCGGAACGATCAGCGCTGCATCCGTGATCGTGATGGTGCCGCTGGTCGTGCTCGTGCTCGTCTTCCAGAAACGAATCGTCGCGGGCCTGACGGCCGGCGCAGTCAAGGGCTGACCCACAGGCAGACACGTCGAAAGGACCGGCGACATGGCGAGAATCGCACTGGACGCAGTGACCAAGCGCTACCCCGACGGCACGGTCGGGGTGCGCGAGATGTCGCTCGAGATCGAGGACGGCGAGTTCATGATCCTCGTCGGCCCATCCGGGTGTGGCAAGTCCACCGCGCTGCGCATGATCGCCGGCCTGGAAGAGGTGAGCGAGGGCGAGCTGTGGATCGGCGACCGCATCGTCAACGAGCTGGACCCGGGCGAGCGCGACATCGCGATGGTCTTCCAGAGCTACGCGCTCTACCCGCACATGACCGTGCGCGACAACATGGGCTTCTCGCTCAAGCTCGCGAAAGTGCCAAAGGAAGAGATCGCCACGCGCGTCGAGGAGGCAGCGCGCATCCTCGGCCTGCGGGACCACCTGGAGCGCAAGCCGGCGAACCTGTCCGGCGGCCAACGCCAGCGCGTCGCGATGGGTCGGGCGATCGTGCGAAAACCCGCAGCGTTCCTGATGGACGAACCGCTGTCCAACCTCGACGCAAAGCTGCGCGTGCAGACCCGAGCCGAGCTGTCACGCCTGCAGGCGCGGCTCGGCACCACCACCGTCTACGTCACGCACGACCAGACCGAGGCGATGACGCTCGGCGATCGCGTGGCAGTCATGCGCGCCGGCGAGCTGCAGCAGGTGGGCACGCCGATGGAGCTCTACCACGAGCCCGAGAACCTCTTCGTCGCCGGATTCATCGGTTCCCCGTCGATGAACTTCCTGCCGGCCGAACTCGACGGCGATGTCGTGCACCTGCCGATGGTCGACCTGCCGGTCGACGACGAGCTGCGGTCGCACCTGGCCGGCGCATCGCGGATCATCGCGGGCGCACGCCCCGAGCACTTCGACGAAGCCGGCACCCCGGGAACCGAGAACTGGCCGGTGTTCGACGTGGAGATCGACCTCATCGAAGCGATGGGCGCCGAGACCGTGGCGTACTTCGCCGTGGGAGGCGATGAGGTGCAGGCCGGACAGCTCGAGGAACTCTCACGCGATGCCGGACAGGACCAGCATGCAGGCGATGGCGAGAATCGCGTCACCGCCCGACTGGATCCCGATTCGAAGCTGCGCCGGCGTGACCGTGCCCGGCTCGTGCTCGATCCGGATCGGGTGACGTGGTTCGACGCCGACAGCGGTGCACGCCTCGGTGGCGCCGTGGCCGCTGCGACCGCCTGACGCGTTGCCCGCAGGTTCAGGTATCGCGAGCCGGAGCTTCCGCGACCCACCATGCATGTGTCTCCACGCGCCGACCGTCGTGGAGTCCGGGCCGCTCGAGCACGAGCCGCCATCGCCCCGCCGCCACCTGCACACGCATCCAGCCCGGATCGCGTTCGATTCGCAGCAGCTCCGCCCCCGTGTCCACCTCGACCAGCCGAGTGCACGCCCCCTCGGGGCCGTCGAACGCGACATGCAGCACCACGGGCGTGTCCACGACGAGCATGCGTTCGGATCGTTCACCGCTGCGCAGGTCCGCGATGAGGTCATCACCCCAGCTCGACTCATGCCCGGGCTGGCGACGCCGGTCCAGCAGGCGCTGCTCGACGAGTGCTTCGACGTTCGCGTGCAGCGGCCACGGTCGCCGGAACGTATCGCCGTCGCTGGCGTGGTCGCGAACGAGCGAGCGCGTCGTGCGTGCAGCCCACCAGCCCGCGCCGAGTCCGCCGAGCAGGAAGCCCGTGACCCAGCCTGCTGCAGGATCGCCACCGTTGAACAGCCCGATGGGCCACGCCGACATGTACGCGATCACGATCGCGGCGAACAGCGCCATGATCCAGGTGAGCGCGATCCCGACGGCGAGGGATCGCACGGCAGGTCAGCCCGCGGCGAGCGCGTCGCGCAGCGCTTCGACCACGCGATGCTGCTGCTGGGGCGAGAGGTGCGGATACAACGGGATCGACACGGCCCGGGCAGCCGCCGACACCGCGATCGGACAGCCGTCGGCATGCGATCCGGCGAGCGGGTGCGTCGCGCATTCGATGCCGCTCGCCCGCAGCCGACGCACGATCTCGTCGCGGTCCACCGCCTCGTCGAGCATCACCCAGTAGCCGAACCAGGAGCGCAGGTCGCCGTCGACGATCGCGGGCGGGGCCGTCACGCCGGCGACGTCGGCGAGTGCACGGGCGTACTCGGCGGCGACGTGCTCGCGCATCGCGAGCATGCGCGGCACCTTCTCGAGCTGCGCGACGCCGATCGCGCAGCTCACGTCGGACATTCGCACGTGGTCGATGCGCGCACGCCAGGCCCGCGCAAGCTCGGCGTCGTCGGTGCAGAGCATGCCGCCCTCGCCGATCGCGAGCTGGCGGTCCTGGTCGAACGAGAACACTGCCGGCCAGACCGCGTCGTCGAGGATGCCGCGTCCCCCGCGAATCGCACCGAACGCTTCGCTCGCGTCCTCCACGACCACGAGCCCGTGCGCTCTGGCAATCGTGTCGAACGTCGGCAGGTCGGCCGGCCAGCCGAACGAGTCCGACGCGATGATGCCGGTGGTGTGCTGCGTGAGTGCTGCTTCGACCGTAGCGGGAGTCAGCGTCAGCGTGTGGCTGTCGACGTCCGCGAAGCGCACCGACGCACCGGTTCGGTGCACGGCATCCACCGCCGCTGCGGGCGCGAGCGGGCTCATCACGACCTCGTTGCCCGACGTCCAACCGGCGTCGAGCGCTGCAACGCGAAGCGCCGCGGAGCTGCTCGATACCGCCACGGCATGCCTCGTGCCCACGAGCTCCGCGAACGCGTGCTCGAACCTCGAGCGCATCGGCCCGCCGCTCAGGCGCCCGGACTGGAGCACTTCCGCGACGAGCTCCAGCTCGCGACCGTTCAGGAACGGCTGCGAGAGCGGTACGCCGTCTTCGAGACGCGCTTCGGTGGGTTGTGTCTGCATGAACACTGCCCAATGCTATCGGTGCCGACCATCACGGCGTTCCCGTCTCCGGCTCCGAGCGGCCGTCGAAGGCCACCGAGCGCGCTCAGCCCAGGTCAACGGCCTGTGCGATCTCGCACTCGACCTGCTTCGCGATCTGGTCGATCGCCGCCTGTGGTGGCGCCTCGTCGAAGCTCACCGCCATGAGCGCCACGCCGTCGTTGCGCGCGACGGACATGTTGGCGATGTTCGTGCCGGCGTCGCCGAACGCGGTGCCGACGCAGCCGATCACGCCGGGCACGTCCTGATAGCGGAAGAACGCCATGTGGCGCACGAGCTCGATGTCCAGGTTGAACCCCACCAGGCGCGTCAGCCACGGTCGACCATCGGTGCTTCCCAGCAGCGTGCCGGACGCCGTCGCGACGCGATCGGCGCCTCCGACCCGCACCGACAGCACCGACCGATACGTCGTCGCGGCGTCTTCTGCCTCGTCGCTCACGTCCAGGCCTCGGCGTTCGGCGACGTGCACGGCGTTGACCGCGTTCACGGGTTCCTCGGTCGTCCCCGCGAGCAGGCCCACGATCGCGCCGGTGACGAGCATGCGCGTGCCGTGGGCCGCGAGCTCACCGCGCGAGTGCACGTGCACCGATGACGGGGGCCCGACGACGAGCTGGTCCGCCAGTCGCGCGAGGCGCGATGCGAGCGGCATCCACGGCTGCAGCGCCTCGAGCTCCTCGGGTCCGATCGCCGGCACGTTGACGGCGCTCGTCACCACGCCGCCGCACAGTGCGGCCACGACCTGGTCGGCAACCTGCTCGCCCGCGCGATCCTGCGCCTCGCGCGTCGACGCGGCAAGGTGCGGCGTCACGAGCACGTTGGTGCGCTCGAACAGCGGATGCGGCGCCGGCGGCTCGGTCGGGAACACGTCGAGCGCCACGCCTCCAAGCGTGCCGGCGTCGAGCGCCGCGTCGAGTGCATCCAGTTCCACGAGCGGACCGCGCGCGGTGTTGACGATGAGCGCACCCGGCTTGAGCAGGCCGAGCTCGCGTTCGCCGATCAGGCCGCGCGTGTCGGGCGTGAGCGGCATGTGCAGGCTCAGCACGTCCGCGCGCGCGAGCGCCTCGTCAAGCGTGTCGACCGGCTCCACGCCCATGCGGTGGAACAGCTCGCGCGACAGGAACGGGTCGAAGCCGACCACGTGCATGTCGAACGCCTTCGCTCGCTCCGCGACGAGCTGTCCGATCCGGCCCATGCCCAGCAGCACGAGCGTGCGCCCGGCCAGCTCGATCCCGCCGAGCTTCGAACGCTGCCACTCCCCCGCGCGCATCGTGGCGTCGCCGCGAGCAACGTTGCGTGCGAGCGCGAGCATCAGGCCCAGGCAATGCTCCGCGACGCTCAGCACGTTGCTCGTGGGTGCGTTCACCACGACGATGCCGCGACGCGATGCGGCGTCCAGGTCGACGTTGTCGACGCCCACGCCGGCGCGACCGATCACGCGCAGGTTCGTGCCTGCGTCGATCAGCTCGGCCGTCAGCTTCGTGGCGCTGCGAATGACGATCGCGTCGAACTCGGGAAGGCGGGACGTGAGCGTGTCCAGGTCCCAGCCATCGGCGACCTCCACGTCGCAGCGTGCCGCGATCGCGTCGATGCCGGACTGCGCGATCTTCTCGGCCACGAGCACACGAGGTCGGTCACCGCTGGCTCCCTGCGTCGTCGCTGCCTTCGGTGCGGTTGTCGTCGTCATGCGCCGACCTCCACGCCCGTCGCCAGGAAACTGCGCTGCGCCGCTGCCACGCCGGAGCCCACCTCGATGTCGATGCCGAGCTCCGTGAGACCGCGTTCGAGCGCGGCGATCATGAGCACGACGTCGAGCTCGTTCACCCAGCCGCAGTGACCGAGGCGGAAGATCTTCCCCTTGAGGTCGTCCTGGCCGCCCGCGATGGTGACGCCGTATTCCTTGAGCCTGGACGGGATCTTCGTGCCGTCGACGCCGTCGGGCACGCGTACGGCGGTGAGCGCCACCGAGCTGTCGTGGTCGGGCGAGAACAGGTCGAAGCCGAGCGCGTCGACCGCGGCCCGCGTCGCGCGTCCAAGCCGCACGTGCCGATTGAATACGCCGTCGAGGCCCTCGTCGAACATGATCCCGAGCGCGACCTTGAGCCCGAGCACGATCGTCAGCGCCGGCGTCACGGGCGTCGACGGAGGCGACTTGCGGTGCGCGTCGACGGCCTTGGGCCAGTCGAAGTACCACCGACCATGGGTGGTCTTTCGCGCGTGTTCCAGCGCGCGCGGCGAGATCGACGCGAACCCGAGGCCGGGCGGCACCATGAGCGCCTTCTGCGACCCCGCGACCACGCTGTCCCAACCCCATGCGTCCGCCTGCATCGGCGCCGCGCCGAGCGAGCTGATCGCGTCGAGCACCAGGAACGGGTCCTCACCAGCTTGGCTGCGGATCGATGCCGCGAGCGCCTGCGCGTCGGACACGGCTCCGGTGCTCGTTTCCGAGTGCGTGCAGAACACTGCGTGGACGTTGGGCCTGGCGGCGACGAACGCGCCGACCTCGTCCGGGTCGGGTCGCTGGCCGCGCTCGGTCTCGTGCACGTGGACGGTCGCGCCGGTGCGCTCTGCCATCTGGGCCCAGCGCATGCCGAATCGTCCGTGCGCTGCCACGACGACCTCGTCGCCCGGACCCACGAGGTTCATGACCGCGCTTTCCATGGCGCCCGACCCAGACGACGCGAACGACGCGACGTCGTGTTCGGTCCCGAACACGCGCTTGAGCCCGTCGAGCACCTCACCGAATGCCTCCTGCCACTGCGGGGTGCGGTGGTGGATGATCGGTGCGCTCAGCTCGCGCAGCACTTCGTCGGGAACCGGCGTCGGGCCCGGCGTGAACAGGTGGACCTTGCGGGGGTGAAGAGGCGTCATGGCTGACACCGTACCCGTGCGCGCGAAAAGCGGTCAACCGCTCCGCCCATAAGGACGTGCGCGTTCACGCAGCTGCGTCAGTCCTGGTCGGTCCAGTACGCCCGTGCGACCGCTGCGGCGCTGCGAATGAACGCGTCGAACTCGCGGCCAGGCTCGCTGGGGACGTCGCTGAATACGACGAGCAGTTCGCGCCGTTGCTCCCACTCCACCGGATGTTCGGCGAGTGCGGCGAGCAGCTGCGGACCGAACAGCTCGCGCACGTACACGTCGTTCGCGGCTTCGTCGACGTGAACCTTGAGTGCCTTGGTCACCGCGATGCTCTCGAACTGCGTTTCGCGCATGCGCTTCGGCGCCCTGCCGGGAGCGGCGGGCACGCTTCGTCGACGTACGCTCACCTTGCGATGCCGCACTCCTGCCCGCGGCGGGAGCGAGAACGCCGCGAACATCCGGTACGTTCGCAGCAGATTGTCCTCATCCTGGGACTCGACGTACGTCTCGCCGCAGACCGCCGGCATGCCAGCGAGGTCGCCCCCTGCCGACCAGCGCGGATGCGCTGTACCGCCGTCCTCGCCGACTGCCAGCAGCACCTGCAGCTCAGGCCATCGCGGATGAGCCACACGCCCGGCTTCAAGCCCACGCCGTCGGAACATCTCATTCCAGGGCACATCGCGCGCATCGTCGTGCACGTCCCACAACGCTCGGCGGATCACCGCCGCGCCAGTGACCGTACAGGCCGCTGCCGACTCGAACAGGACGATGCCCATGCCGAGCAGGAAGCCGCCCCCCGCGATACGAATGCCGGTCATCGGCGCGCGCACCAGATGGAGTCGTCGACGCTCCGCGACGAATGCGGGGTGGACGTCCTTGGGGTAGTCGTTGCGCGGAAACAGTGGCGCGTCAGGAGCAGGAACCGCCCAGCGCTCCACCGCGGGTTCTGCGACGGCAACCAGTGGCGCCGTCTCGGCTGCCTCGACGGCCTCGGCCTGCCGTTCGGCCGCAGGTACGAGCGGTGCGACGTGGTCGGTCCACTGGGAACCGTCCCACCATCGCCACTGCGATGCGTCCGTCGGGTCGACGAACCATGCGGCGGCAATTGCATTGGCGGTGGGATCGGTCATGCCCGACACGTATCGGTCGGCGTCACGCCGTGCTTGAAGCCGCGAGTCAGCGGCGATTCACGATCTCGCAGTCGCGCGCGACCAGGTCTCGACGATCGGCGAGGACGCGATCTCGGCCCGGTCCGCATGACACGCGCTCGCGCTGCAGGCGATCACGGGAGTTGATGACGTCGTTGCCGGCCCCACCGATGAACGTGTCGCGACCCGCATCGCCTCGGAGCTGGTCGTGGCCGGCACCGCCGAGGAGCCGGTCGTCGCCCTTGCCTCCGAAGAGCCGATCATTGCCCGCGCCGCCGTCGAGCAGGTCGTTGCCGAGCCCGCCGTAGAGCACGTCGTTGCCGCGCCCGCCGTACAGGCGGTTGGCGCGGTGGTCCCCCGCGAGGCGATCGTTGGTCGCCGCGGCGCGCACGCACCGACCCAGACCGGCGAATCCGTACCCGAGCGGCAGGCTTGCCTGCACGCCTCCCAGATTCGTGCAGGCATCCGTCACGGGATTGCTGACGACCGGCGGCGGACCCGGGATCGTGCAGGTCGTTCCTGACTGGAGCATGCCGGTCGGCACGGACGTCTGGAAACCCTCCACGTTCGTGCAGGCATCCTGGGCTGGTGCGGCATGCACGATGATCAGCGTCGTGCGGGTGTTGTCGGAAGGATCGAGCTCGACCCCGGTCGACGAGATCGACGCGGTCGCTTCGTACGCACCCTGGCTGGTGGCGACGACGCTCGCGAAGATCGACAGTCGCGTATCGGTGGGGATCGGACCGGTGCAGTCGAGTCGCTGTCCCGACACGACGCACGATGTGCCCGCCGGTACCTGCGTCCCGCTCGGTGTGCCGGAGAAGGAAAGCCCCGCTGGCAGGATGAACGTGACGGTGCCGGTCGGACGCGTCGCGTACGTCTGGTCGAGGTAGTTGTAGGTGCGCAGGTCGACCACGAACGGGATTCCGGCGCGAATCTCGCTTCGCCCTTCGGTGGACGAGGCGTAGCCGCGAATCCACAGGTCGACATCGTTCGGGCCGAGGATCGTGGCGCTCACGTTGCCGGTCGACGGCGACCACACGTCGCCGGCGGTCGAGGCCGACCAGGCGACGTCGAACTCACCCGGGGTGGTCGGTGCGGTGAACTCGATCCTCACCGCCATGTAATCCCATGGCTCCATGCTCGGCAGCGAACATGTCACGAGCCCGCCACCCTCGGTGCATGCGACACCGGTCTGCGACGTGGCGCTGACGAAGCCGGCGCCAGCCGGCAGCTGGAAGGTGGCGGTGCCGGTCCCGGACGCCTCGAGATCGTCGTAATTGTTCACATACATCGATACGTACGTGGTCTCGCCGGGCGAGACGTAGTAGTCGTAGTCGTCGTTCCAGATGTCCATCGACGGATACAGGAACGCGGCCGTCGCGCTCGACGGCATCACCAGGGCCGCGACAACCGTAACGAGGGCAATCCACACCCCTCGGAGCGGGCACGCAGCGCGGTTTACGGGCGTGGTGGGACGACACGTCGGCGAAGGCATGGAACCGTTATCGGATCATCCATAACAAAACTGAATACCTGCAAGTGAATATTGTCCCTCACGCGACCTACCGCACGGCCGCGTGCGATCATCGACCTGGCGACCAGGAGGAAACAATGCAGGATCCCACCACGACGCAGCTCGACGACGCCGCGATCGACGCGTTCCGACGCGACGGATATCTCCTGCCCGAGCGCGACGTGTTCTCGCCGGATCGGTTCGCCACATTGTCGGCCATCTTCGAGGAGGACCGCTCGCGCTGGGGCGACGACGACCTCGACACCATCCACTTCCGCGACGAGCGCCTGCTGGACTTCCTGCTCGCCGACGAGGTCCTGGACCTCGTCGAGCCGCTCATCGGGCCGGACATCGGCCTGTGGAGCAGCCACTTCATCTGCAAGCCCCCACGCACCGGCAAGGCAACGCCGTGGCATGAGGACACCGCCTACTGGGATGGTCGAATCTCGTCGATGGAGGGCCTCGTCACCGTGTGGCTCGCGCTCGATCCGGTCGATGCGGGCAACGGCGCGATGCAGGTCATCCCCGGCTCGCACGAGGGCGACGACGCGCGGCGCTACCTGCCCGTGGACATGCGCGAGAACATCTTCGATTCCGAGCTCGACGTCGCCACGATCGACGTCGATCGCGCGGTCACCTTCGAGCTGGCACCAAACCGCTGCAGCATCCACGACGGCCGGATCGTCCACGGCGCCCCTGCCAACACGTCGGACCGACGCCGCGCGGGCTACACGATGCGCTACTTCCCGCTCACCAGCCGCGTCATCCCCGAGCGCAACGACGGACACCGCGTCTGGCTCGCCCGCGGTTTCGACCGCGCCGGAAACGAACTCGAGCTGGCCTGAGCCGCGAACGACGCACGTCGAGCCGGCGCCAGCGTGTCAGCCGCCGGTCGACCCGTACCGCTGGTCGACGAGTACCTGCAGCCATCCCGGCGCGTCACCGGTCAGCCCCAGTGTGGCGATGCCTGCACCAATCGTCGCCGTGATCAGCAGCAGCGCCCGGAACGTCGCCGCCTCGATCACGGCCCCGTTGTCCGGGTCGTCGAGCCGCGATCCGAGGGCGCCATGCGCGCCGCCAGGACCGGGTCGCTCGGCGCGGGCCGCGCAACAGCCGAGCAGCAACATGCCAGTGCCTGCAATGACCCAGGCGACACGCCCCGCGTCGATGATCCGCTCGAAGATCCACATCGCGCGACCGAGGTCGGTGACGCCATCCATGGTGGGTTCCTGTCCGGCAAGGATGCCCTGGAGGCCAAGCATCACCCATCCCCCAGTCACGACCGCCAGAAGACCACCGGCGAACAGGAAGACCATCAACGCGATCCAGCCCGCACGTGCCGTGCGTGCGACGACGGTACCGGCTGTCCCGGTCGCGATAGCAATCGGATGCGGGCCGCGCACGAACACGACGAGCGCGGGCCGATGCAGTCCGAGCGGAAGCGGGATCGCACGGACGTCCTCGTCCGGCTCTCGACGTCGCCAGCGAAAGACATCGACGATGCCCCGCATGAGTTTCATCAGCGCTCGGCGAGCATCTCGATGATGAGGTCCTTCGTCGCACCCGGATCGGCCTTGCCCTGCATGGCCTTCATGACCTGACCCACGAAGAATCCGACGAGGGATTCCTTGCCGCCCTTGTACTGCTCGACCTGCTTCGGGTTGGCGTCGAGGATGCCGACGATCACCTCGCGCAGCGCGCCGGTGTCGCTCACCTGCCCGAGGCCTTCGGCCTCCACCGTGGCTGCCGGATCGATGCCGTCATCGGCGATGCGCACGAGCAGCTCCTTGGCAACGGCGCCGCTGATCGTCTTCTTCGCGACCAGGTCGACGAGCGCGGCAAGCTGGGTCGGCTCGACATCCTTGCCGTCCTTCTGGAGTGCGAGCAGCTCGCCCATCGTCCAGTTGGCGACGAGCTTCGCATCGGCGTCACTGGCGGCACCCACCGCGTCTTCGTAGAAGTCAGCCGTGTCCTTGTCGAGGTTGAGCACCTCGGCGTCGTAGGACGAAAGCCCGTACTGCTCCTGGAATCGCGCCATGCGCGCCATCGGCAGCTCAGTCATGTCGCCGCGCACGCGCTCGATGTGCGCGGCGTCCACCTCGACCGGCACCAGGTCCGGCTCGGGGAAGTAGCGGTAGTCGTGCGCCGCTTCCTTGCTGCGCAGCTGACGGATCGATCCGGTCGTCGGGTCGTAGTGCATCGTCGCCTGCTCGACGGCCTCGCCGCGCTCGAGCAGGTCGACCTGCCGCGCAAGCTCGGCGTGGATGCCACGCTCGATGAAGCGGAACGAGTTCATGTTCTTGAGCTCGGTCTTGGTGCCGAACTCGGACTCGCCCTTGGGGCGCACGGAGATGTTGGCGTCGCAGCGCAGCGAGCCCTCCTCCATGTTGCAGTCGCTGACGCCGATCGTCTCGATCGTCGACTTGAGCAGCGTCAGGAATCGGCGCGCCTGTTCGGGCGTGCGGATGTCAGGGTCGGTGACGACCTCCACGAGCGGCGTGCCGACGCGGTTGAAGTCCACGAACGAGTGCGACGAGTCCGCGATGCGACCGCTCGAGCCGGCGTGCACGAGCTTGGCGGCGTCCTCTTCCATGTGCGCGCGCGTGATCCCGACACGGAACGTGCCGCCCTCGCCGTCGGGCACGTCCAGATAGCCAGGCCCGCAGATCGGATCCTCGTACTGGGAGATCTGGTACGCCTTGGGGCTGTCGGCGTAGAAGTAGTTCTTGCGGCTGAACGTGGTGCGGTCGGCGATCTCGCAGTTGAGCGCGAGCCCGATCATGATCGCGAAGTCCACGGCGCGGCGATTCGGCACCGGCAGCACGCCCGGGTGCGCCAGGCACACCGGGCACACGTGCGTGTTCGGCTCCGCGCCGAACTCGAGCCGGCAGCGGCAGAACATCTTCGTCTTCGTCGACAGCTGCAGGTGGATCTCCAGCCCGATCACGGGCTCCCACTTCTCCATCAGCGTCTCGGTTGCTTCGGCCTGCAGGCTCACTGCGCACTCCCTTCGGGAGCGCTCCGTGCAAACGCTCCTCGCTCGGTCATGAACGAGCAAGCTCGTTCGCGACCCTCGCTCCGTCGGTTTGTCACGATGCGGCTCCTTCTGCGACCGCGTCACGCAGCCGCGTCGGCACGGGATCGAATCCGAATGCCTGCTCCAGCGTCCATGCCACCGAGAGCATCTTGTTCTCGCTGAACGCCGGGCCCATGATCTGGAAGCCCACCGGCAGGCCACCACTGAGCCCCGACGGGATCGACATGCCCGGCAGGGCCGCGAGGTTCGTCGGGATCGTGCAGATGTCGGATGCGTACATCGCGAGCGGATCGTCCATGCGGTCGCCAATGCCGAACGCCGTGGTCGGCGAGGTCGGCCCCACCACCAGGTCGCAGTGCTCGAACACCTTCTCGAAGTCGCGCGCGATCAGCGTGCGCACCTTCTGCGCCTGTCCGTAGTAGGCGTCGTAGTAGCCGCTCGACAGCGCGTACGTGCCGAGCATGATTCGACGCTGCACCTCCAGCCCGAAGCCCGCCCCACGCGTCTTGTCGTACATCTCGCCAAGGCTGTCGGCCGTCTCGCGCAGGCCGTAACGCACGCCGTCGAAGCGCGCGAGGTTGGCGCTCGCCTCCGCCGGTGCGATGAGGTAGTAGGCCGCGAGCGCGTACTCGGCGTGCGGCAGCTCCACGTCGACGACCGCTGCGCCGAGCTCGATTGCCTGACGCAGGTTCTCCTCGATGATCGCCTTCACGTCGGGGTCGACGCCCTCGGCCATGAACTGCTTGGGCAGGCCCAGGCGCACGCCGTCGAGCCGGTCACGCTTGTCGAGCGCGATCGGCTCGCGCGGACCGACGCTCGTCGTGTCGCGCGGGTCGGGAGCTGCGATCACCTTGAGCAGCTCGGCGCAGTCCTCGACGTCCTTGGTCATCGGGCCGATCTGGTCGAGGCTCGACGCGAACGCCACGAGCCCGTAGCGCGACACCACGCCGTACGTCGGCTTCAACCCGACGATGCCGCACAGCGATGCCGGCTGGCGGATCGAGCCACCGGTGTCGGAGCCGAGCGCCCAGGGCGCGAATCCGCCGGCGACAGCTGCGGCGCTGCCGCCCGAGGAGCCACCCGGAACCTTGGTGGGATCCCACGGGTTGCGAACGGCGCCGTATGCGCTCGTCTCGTTCGACGAGCCCATCGCGAACTCGTCCATGTTGACCTTGCCGAGGTTCACGAGCCCGGCTTCGCGCGCCAGGTGGACGGCCGTCGCGTCGTAGACGGGTCGGAATCCCTCGAGGATCTTCGACGCGCACGTCGTCGGCATGTCCTTCGTACTCAACAGGTCCTTGATCGCCAGCGGCACGCCGCGCAGCGGGTGGTCCGCACCGAGCGTCTCGGCGTGCGCGATGGATGCGTGCGTCGCCGAGCGATCGACGTGCAGGAACGCGTTGGTCGCGTCCGGGTCGGCCTCGATGCGGTCGATGTAGGCGTCGGCGAGCTCGGCAGGCGAGACCTCGCTGCTCGCGAGCAGCTCCGCCGCACCGCGACCGGTGAGCGACAGCAGGTCCAGATCCGCGGGCCCGCTCATGACTGCATCCTCGGCACTCGGAAGCATCCGTCTTCGGGATCGGGCGCGTTGGCAAGCGCCTGCTCCGTCGACAGCGACTCGTGCGGCTCGTCGTCGCCGAACACGTTCACGACCTCGAGCGCGTGCGTCGTCGGCGGCACGCCCTCCAGGTCCAGTTCGCTGATCTTGCCGATGCTGTCGATGATCGTGTCCAGCTCGCCGGCCATTCGCTCCAGCTGGGAGTCGTCGAGCCCCAGCCGTGCGAGCCGAGCCACGTGGCGCACGTCGTCGATCGAAAGGTTCGTGGTCATGCCAGCACCCTACCGAGTACCGGACCCCGCGTCACCGCGGGGCACATACTCCGACGAGTGTTGATGAGCGGCGCGTTGCGGCGTCGTTGATGAACACTCGCCGCACGAACTCACGCCGAGTGATGACCAGCGCTACCCCGCGATGTCGATCATCATCACTCGCCGCGCTGCTCGGGTCGGGGTTCGGGGTTCGGGTCGGGGTTCGGGTCGCGGCGCGGCGCGGCGCGGCGCGAACGCGACCCGACCGCACACCCCCACCGCACACATCACCGTCACGCGCGCGTCTCACGCGCGCGTGCGCGCGCGTGCCTGCGCGAGTCGCACCGTCGACTGCAGGAGCGTGGCGATCGTCATCGGCCCCACGCCGCCCGGCACCGGCGACACCAGGCGCGCGACCTTGCGGACCTCGTCGAACTCCACGTCCCCACGCAGCCCATCGGGGGTATGGGTCGTGCCGACGTCGACGACGACCGCGCCCGGCTTGACCATGTCCGCGGTGATGAGTCCGGGCACCCCGGCGGCGACGACGAGCACGTCGGCCTGGCGCGTCGCCTTGGCAAGGTCCTTCGTCAGGTGATGCGTCACCGTGACGGTCGCGTCGCGCTGCAGCAGCAGCATTGCCATCGGCATGCCCACGGTGCGCGATCGCCCGACGACGACCGCCTCGACCCCCTCAAGTGCCACGCCATACGCGTCGAGCAGCGTCATCACGCCCTGCGGCGTGCAGGATGCGATCCCGTCGAGCGTGCTTGCGATCGCGCCCAGGTTCCAGGGATGGAAGCCGTCGACGTCCTTGCTCGGCGGCACTGCCAGGATCACCGGCTCGGGATCGAGCCCTGCCGGCAGCGGCACCTGTACGAGCACGCCGTCGACGTCATCGTTGTCGACCAGGTCGCGCGTCACGCGTTCGACATCCTCCTGCGTGGCATCCGCCGGGAGCGTGCGATGGATCGACGTGATCCCGACTTCCTCGCATGCCCGATGCTTCATGCGGATGTAGGTCGCACTTGCCTGATCGTCACCGACGAGCAGCGTCCCGAGCCCGGGTGAGCGTCCATTCACCCGCGTAAATTCTCCAGCCTCCCGGGCCACCTGGTCCCGAACGACTACAGCAACTGCCCTGCCATCCAACAAGGTCTGATCGAGAGCGATTGCAGAAAAGTCCAGCATGCAGGTGCCTTTCCCCCCGTTCGGGGGACTTGCGACGTAAGCGTATAGAGAGTCTTTGTTTGCGCGCAGTAAAACGTACTCAAGTTACGGATGCTGCGCCCGATAACCCTTTCGAGCCGGAGCTGGGATGCCTCGGATCATTACCTACCTCATCACATCAGGAGTATGGACATGCTGGACTACATCCTCGCGCACATCGGTTCCGACGAAGAGGGTCAGACGATGGCTGAGTACGCCGTCGTACTCGCCGTCATCACCGTCGTCGTGATCGTCGCACTGACCGCCCTTTCCGGCGGCATCGGTGGCGCTCTCGATCGCATCACCGCCGTTCTCGGCGCCTGATTCGGCCGACATACGCAATCCCGGCGGCGGGGGTGGCTTCGGCCACCCCCGCCTCTTTTTTTCCAGTCCTGTCCCACCAGTTCTCGATTGTGATTCAGGTGGAGACGTGCGCACATTCAAGTCGCCGTCGGTGTCGTCCGATGGAAGCGTCGAATCGAGCGAGCATGGATAATCGACCACCACATACCGACGCGCGGCACGCCCCGCGTGAGCAGGCGCAGGCGACCGTCGAGTTCGCACTCGTCCTGCCGATCCTGCTGCTCCTGCTGTTCGCGGTCGTGCAGTTCGGCCTGGCGTTCTGGACGTTCCAGCAGGTGAGCGCCGCGGCTTCCGAGGGCGCTCGACGTGCTGCCGTCAGCCGCACCGACAGTGATCGGAATGCCACGATCGCTGCTGCCGCTCGCAATGCGTCTCCCAACCTCACGGCGTCGAGCATGGACGTCACCGCGACTTCAGCGTGGACCGCAGGCGCACCCGTTACCGTCACCGTTACCTACCCGGTTCGCGTTTCCATCCTTGGCCGAACGCTCTTTGACTCTCGCGTCAGGAGTGAGCGCACATCGAGGATCGAGCAGTGAGCCGCTCCAGCGAACGCGGGCAGACGCTTGCACTGAACGTCATCTTCCTCGTCGTGCTCATTGGCATGGTCGGCCTGGTCGTGGACGGCGGCAACGTGATGCTCCAGCGCCGCGCGGCGCAGGGCACCGCAGATGCAGCTGCCATGGCCGGTGTCCTGGATGTCACCCGCAGCCGAGCTTCGGCCGAAGCGGTGGCACTCGACTACGCCGTGAATCGCAATGGAGACGGCGTCGAAGCTCGACAGATCCTCGCGACCGGCAGCAACACCGCCTCGTGCGGCGATCGATCGATGCGCCCCTACAGCGTGTGCGTTCGCGTGCGACGCGAGCAGCAGACCTTCCTCGCCCAGATCGTGGGCATCCGCGACACCCAGGCGACGGCACAGGCGATCGCCACAGCCAGCCAGGTCCAGTCGATCGCCGGATGGCTTCCGATCGGCGTTCGCGAGAACGCATGGACATCCGGAACGCAGCTTTCCGTGCGACCAAATGAGCCGACGGCGGTCGGCGGTGCCATCAACACACCGGCCGGCGATTCCTGTTCCTTCGCCGGCGGCTCCGTGATCGGTCAGGTCATCCGCAGTGAGCGATTCGGCGGCCTCGACGCATGCCCCGTCGAGATCGGTCAGACCATCCAGACGCAAACCGGCGTCCAGCACTCACAGTGGACGACGTCGGGGTTCAGCCCACGACTCAGCGGCAACACGGATACTTTCGAAGACGTCTTCCAGTGGGATCCACAGTCTGGCAAGTACATCGTGCTCAAGCCGGATTCGCCCCGGATCGGAATCATCCCGATCGTGTCGGCGGACGCACAGTGGCCATTGTCGGGGAACGCGAACATCGAAGTCGTCTCCTACGCGCTCGTGTACATCGGCAAGCGAGACAACCCGAACATCCTCGCGCCCTTCACCGGCCAGGGCAACAACCAGCAGAACCCGCTGACCGTCTGGCTGACTCCGGTCGACGCGATCCTGCCCGACGCGTGGGACGTCTCAGTCAGCGACTACGATCCCAATTCGCCGAGCATCGTCGTCTTCCGACTCGCCGACTGACCCGCGCGCGCGGCGCGTCGCCCCCGGTTTTCGGACCGTCGTCAGGTTCACAGAAACTTGACGAAAGCTTCTGCGAGGGGCCGTGTCTCCTCCCGTGAGACCGCACTCGCACCCCACGTCGGACGCCCCCCTCAAGGTCGCCCACATGGATGCCGATGCGCGTCCCGGAACCCGTTCGACCATCGTTCCGACGCACCTGAACCGCAGGAAGGCACCATGAATTACACGCTCCGCAACCTCGTCGTGGCATCACTCCTGATGCTGCTCGGCATCGTCGCAGTCATCAGCTTCATTCGAGGCGAACGCCAGGACCTCTCCCGCGGGAAGCAGGAGGTCCAGGTTTTCGTCGCCGCCAAGGACATTCCGGCCGGTACGCCCGCCGACGAGCTCGAGGCCGGCGGCTTCCTGGAGACCAAGGACATCCTGCGCGAGGACGCACCGCCGCAGGCCGTCGGCAAGATGTCGACGATCGAAGGCCTCGTGTCCAACGAGACCGTCTACACGGGCGAGATCGTCAGCTACACGGCGTTCGACAAGACCGCCGGGCTCAAGCCGACCGCGCAGATCAAGGGCAACGAACGACTGTTCTCGCTGCCGATCAAGTCAGCCGCCGATGCAGCGGGGCTGATTCGCGCAGGTGACCACGTCGACATCTTCGTCGCGGTACAGGGTGGCCTCACCTACATCGTGGCCCGCGATGTGGAAATCATCGAGACGCCCGAGACACTGACGCCAGAGGGTGTCGAGGTTGAGGAGTCGGCACCGGAAGCCAACGGCGACACGAAGCTGTACGTGGTCAAGGCCACCGACCGCGAGCAGGCGAACATCAAGTTCGGGCTCTCCAACTCGGACGCGTATGGCCTGATGCTCTCACTGCGCCCCGCCTCCGGTGATGCCGAGACCAAGATCGCCCCGCTGGTGCCGCAGGTCAAGATCCCTGAGAAGGAGCCGACCGGCACGCAGCCGGCTCCCGACCCCTCTGTCCGCTGACACGGCACCACGAAGCACGAACCAAGGAACGCACCATGAGCGACCAGCCGATCAGGATCTTCATCTCAGGGGCATGCGCCGGCCTGGCAGAGGCGCGTGACGCCCTCGCCAGCCATCGCGACATCGAGCTCGTGGGCACCGCCTCCGAGCCCTCCAAGGCGGGCTCCAAGCTCGCGTCGACCGGAGCGCAGGTGATCCTGCACGCGCTCCAGCGACCGGATGCGGTTCCCACCGAGGAGATCGCCAAGATCCGCGAGCACACGTCTGCTCCGATCATCCTGCTGGTGACGCGCTCGACCGCGACGCTGCTGGATGAAGCAGTGGAGCTCGGGCTCAACGACGTGATGCTGCTGCCGCAGCTCACCGACAACCTCGTGTTCACCGTCAAGAAGGCGCACACGATCGGGTCGATGACCGGCTCCGGTGGCGCCGGCCAGCGACGCTCGGGTGACAGCTGCAAGGTGATCACGCTGTTCTCGCCGAAGGGCGGCGTCGGAAAGACGGTGCTCGCCACGAGCATGGCGGCGATGTACGCCAAGAAGCTCAAGAAGCGAACGCTGCTCATCGACCTGGACCTGCAATTCGGCGACGCTGCGATCATGCTCGGCGCCGATCCGCGCGCGACCATCCTCGACCTGGTGATGAGCCACGGCGACCTCGACAGCGACAAGCTGGCGGGCTTCGTGACACACCACGAGAGCGGCCTGCATCTGCTGCCCGCACCGCTGCGTCCCGAGGACGATGCGCTCGTCACCGACGATCGTCTCGCCAGCGTGCTCACGGCTGCCAAGCAGTCGTACGACATCATCCTCATCGACACCGCGCCGAACTTCACGTCGACGGTGCTGACTGCGCTCGACCGCACGGACGAACTGCTCGTCGTGGCGAGCCTCGAGGCCACGTCGCTCAAGAGCGTGAAGGTCTGCCTGCAGACCCTCGAGATGCTCCACTACCCGCTCGAGAAGTGCCACGTGATCCTCAACCGCGCTGACACGAAGGTCGGCCTGAAGAAGGATCAGGTCGAGAGCGCGCTCGGCAAGTCGATCCGATTCGGCGTCCCGTCGAACAAGGCCGTGCCGACCGCCATCAACCGCGGCGTTCCTGTCGTCATGACCGACCCCAAGGCCGACGTCACTCGCGCGATCCGCGAGCTGTGCGTCGCGTTCAGCCCGGAAGCGTCGACGATTGCCGAGCAGGCGACGTCGACGGCCAAGCTGAGCCGCCGCGATCGCAAGCGCATCGCCGACGAGACACAGCGCGCGCAGCTGCGCGACAAGGAAATCGCAAACGCCAACGCACCTGCGGGATCTGCTGCACACAACTCCGACCTGGAACTGGATTTCGAGTTCGGCGACGAAGCCGCAGCCTGAGCCACACCTCGTAGACCGCACGAAGAAAGCCGACTGACATGTCACTGCACCGACGACTCCAGTCATTGAACGTCGAAGCGCCCGCGCCGAGCAACAACAACACCACGACGCAGGCCTCCAACGACAACCGCGACGAAGCGCACGATCCGTTCGTCGAGCTCAAGACGAAGATCCACAAGCTGGTGATCCAGTCGGTCGGTCCCGCCCTGTTCCGCTCCGAGCGCGCCGAGGGCGCAGCGACGAGCCGTCAGGAGCTCGAACACGCGGTCCATGACGCGGTCAACCAGTCGATCGAGGATGACGCCACTCCGCTGACGCGCCAGGAGCGCAACCAGCTCATCCAGGAGATCACCGACGACATTCTCGGCTACGGCCCGATCGACCCGTTCCTACGCGACGACACCGTGTCCGAAGTCATGGTCAACGACCATCGCACGGTGTACATCGAGCGCAAGGGCAAGCTGACGCTCACCAATGCTCGCTTCGTCGACGAGCAGCACCTCGAGCGCATCATCGACAAGATCGTCTCGCAGATCGGTCGCCGCATCGATGAATCCAGCCCGATGGTCGACGCGCGCCTTCCCGATGGCTCGCGTGTCAACGCGATCATCCCGCCGCTCGCGGTCCGGGGCTCGGCGCTGACGATCCGAAAGTTCAAGAAGGATCCGCTCACGATGGAGGACCTGATCAAGTTCGGGACCCTCTCCCCCAAGTCGGCGCAGTTCCTCGAGCTGTGCGTCAAGGGGGCGCTCAACGTCGTCATCAGCGGCGGTACCGGCTCGGGCAAGACGACCACGCTCAACGTGCTGTCAGGAGCGATCCCCAACGACGACCGCATCATCACGGTCGAGGACGCGGCGGAAGTCCAGCTCAAGCAGGAGCATGTGATCACGCTGGAGAGCCGCCCGGCGAACATCGAAGGCAAGGGCCAGGTCTCCATTCGCGACCTCGTGCGAAACACGCTGCGCATGCGCCCCGACCGCATCGTCGTCGGCGAGTGCCGTGGCGCGGAGACGGTCGACATGCTCCAGGCGATGAACACCGGCCATGACGGGTCGATGACCACGATCCATGCGAACAACCCGCGCGAGGCGCTCAGCCGCGTCGAGACGCTCGTGCTCACCGCCGGCGTCGACCTGCCGCTGCGCGCGATCCGCGAGCAGGCCGCCGGCGCCATCGACCTCATCGTGCAGGTCTCGCGCCTGGTGGACGGTTCGCGCCGCATCACCCACATCACCGAGGTCGGCAAGATGGAGGGCGAGACGATCACCCTCCAGGACATCTTCATCGCCAAGCCCGACGAGCAGGGCGCCGCGTCGGGACAGACGTCGCGACTGCTCGGCCCGCTCACGATGACCGGCATCAAGCCTGGGTTCCTCGAGAAGCTCGCGCAGAATGGCGTGACCATCCCGGTCTCGTTCTTCGCGGGCGACGACGGCGCGGCCGGCCCTGGCGGCAATCAGGGCGCATTTGGTGGCAACTCGAGCTTCCGGAGGAGCGCGTGAGCTTCCGCACCACACGACTGGCATCGACGTTCGCGCTGGCGCTTGCCGTCGCGGTGTCGGGCTCGTGCGCATCGGCGCTCGCGGCCGACCGCGATTCCGCGCGAGGCGTGACGATCACCGAGGTGGACTCCTCGGCGTTCCCGACCGTTCGCGTCGCGTTCGGCGCGGACGAGGTCAAGGGCAAGGAGCCGGCGCTCACGTTCTTCGAAGGACGCCAGGCACTTCCCGCAGCCTCGCTGTATCGCGGCGAGATCGGCGAGTATGCAGACGCCCGCCGCACGGACGTGATGCTCGTCGTCGACACGTCGCTGTCGATGGGCAACGGCACCCGCATCAGCGACGCCATCGAGGCATCCAACAAGCTCATCGACCGCGCCCGTGCCGGCGACCGCATCGGTCTGGCGACGTTTGGCGGCGACGCGACGGTGCTCGTCAAGCCGACCAGCGACCTCGGGCGGGTTCGCGCGGCCCTCGGCAGTCTCGAGCTGTCGAATCGCACGACCATGTTCGACGCGGTCAGCATCAGCGCCAAGGCGTTCGGACCCAAGGTCGATGCCAACCGCGCGATCGTGCTGCTGTCCGACGGCACCGATGTCGGCAGCCTCGAGTCGCTCGACGAGGCAGCCGGCGAGGCACTCAAGGCACAGGCCCCGATCTTTGCCGTGTCGATCCGCGAGAACGCGGGCGACCAGCCCAAGGACCTCGCGGAGCTCGGCAACGGAACCGGCGGCGAGCTGCACACCGTCGTCGGCACCGCCGGCCTGGACCTGCTCTTCGCCGAGCTTGGTCGACGCATCCTCCAGCCGTACTGGGTCGAGTACAAGTCGAACGCCCCGCAGGGCAGCCCCATCGAGTTCGGGATCGCGCTCGGCAACAGCCGCAGCGACATCGTCGTGCAGCGCACCTTCCGCGGCGTGCCGTCGGCGAGCGCGGCAGGGCGCGCCGGTGGCGGCGACCTGCCGGATGCGACGCCTGCCAAGCCGCTGCTGCCGATCCCGGGTGGCATGCTCGGCGTCCTCGTCGCGGCGTTTCCGTTCGCGCTGCTCATCTTCAGTTTCGTCTGGATGATGCTGCAGCGCCGCACGAAGCCGGACATCCTCGCGCGCCTCGAGCTCTACACGACCCGGGCGAGCGCGGACACCGTCGTGCGCCGCGACCAGGAGCAGCAGTCGCTGTTCCGCCGCCTCGGCGCGCCGATCATGCTGCTGAGCGAATCGTTCCTCGGCGGCTCGGCATTCTTCGAACGTGCGCGCAAGCGTGCGGAGCAGGCGTCGATCGCGGTGAAGCCGAGCGAGATGTTCACCGCGATGCTCGCCTCGGGTGCGATGGGCGCACTGATCGGCCTCACGCTCGGCAAGTTCGTCTTCGCGGTGCTCATCGGACTCCCGATGTTCTACCTGCCGATGTTCTGGCTGCGCTACAAGGCACGCAAGCGCCGCAACATGTTCGACGATCAGCTGCCCGACGTGCTGCAGGGCATCTCCTCCTCGCTCAAGGCGGGACACTCGTTCAACCAGGCGCTCAACGCCATGATCAAGGACTCCCCCAACCCGACGGCCGAGGAGTTCTCGCGGGTCATGACCGAGGCTCGTCTCGGCATGCCGCTCGAAGATGCGCTCCAGCACATGGCTGACCGCATGGGCAGCGCCGACTTCGAGTTCGCCGTGACGACGGTCAACATCCAGCGAACGGTCGGCGGCTCGCTCGCGGACATCCTCCAGATGGTCGGCGATACCGTTCGCAACCGTCAGCAGTTCCGCAAGAAGGTCAAGGCGCTCAGCTCGATGGGCACGATGAGTGCATACGTGCTCCTCGGCATGCCGATCTTCATCGGTCTGGCGCTGACGCTCATCAATGCGTCCTACATGGCGCCGCTGTTCACCACCGACACCGGCCATCTGCTGCTCGGAGTAGGCGCCGTCTCGATGACGCTCGGCTACTTCGCGTGCATGAAAGTCGTCGCGATCAAGATCTAGGGGTACCAATGTTCCTGCTCATCATCGGAATGGTTGCATTCGCCGGCGGCGTGTACATCGCCCTGGAGAACGCGTCGATCTCGCGCAAGCAGATCCAGACCAACATGAAGCGTGCCGGCTCCTACGCGATCATCGATCCCGGCAACGAGGAGATCTCCAAGAGCGCCAACGAGCGACTGATCCAGCCGATGGTCGAGCGTTTCAGCGAGCTCGCGGTGCGCATGAGTCCCGCCGGCAAGCGCATGGAGCTGCAGCGCAAGCTGCGCAACGCCGGCACCAACGTGAAGCCGCAGACGCTGCTCGCGTTCAAGGGCGGCGTCACGATCGGCGGCGTGGTCGTGATCATCATGGGCGCGGGTGCCGGCAGCATGCCGATCCTCGGCATCGGGCTGCTCGTGTTCATCATCGGTTTCATGGGCACGGACTTCTGGCTCAACAGCCGCATCCGATCGCGCCGCGACGAGATGGAGCGGTCGCTGCCTGACACGCTCGACCTGCTGACGGTGAGCGTCGAGGCCGGGCTTGGTTTCGATGCGGCGGTCTCGAAGGTCTGCGAGAAGATGCACGGCCCGCTCATCGACGAGTTCGACGTCGTCGCACGCGAGATCCGCGTCGGCGAGACCAGGCGTCAGGCGCTGCGAAACATGGGTGACCGCGTGGCGAGCGACGACCTGCGATCGTTCGCACGCTCGATCATCCAGGCCGACGAACTCGGCACGTCGCTGGGTCGCACGCTCAAGGTGCAGGCCGACGACATGCGCATCCACCGCCAGCTCGCCGCCGAGGAAAAGGCGATGAAGGCCCCGGTCAAGATGCTCTTCCCGACCGTGCTCTTCATCTTCCCGGCGATGTTCATCGTCATCCTCGGCCCGGCATTCCTCAACATCATGACGTCGCTCGCAGAATC
>JBBQUY010000035.1:0-33099 GCA_038212015.1 Gaiellales bacterium
TCGGCCCGCTCGGGGCGCGCCCCCGGCTTGCTGCCGCGGGTGTCGGGCTTGGCCCTGCCGTACACGATGTCCTCCTCGGCCGGAGGCACGAAGCCCGGGATCGGCTCGAAGCGGGCGATCAGCTCGCAGTGCGGCGTGAAGGGGAACTGGTCGACCGGCTGGCACGACACGAGCTGGTAGCCGTGCTCCAGGAACATCGGCAGGTTGCCCGCGAACGTGGTCGGGTTGCAGCTCACGTAGATGAAGCGCTCCGGCCCTGCCTCGCAGATGCGCCGCACGACCTAGGGCACGAGCCCGGCTCGAGGCGGGTCCACGACGATGAGCGTGGGGTCGGGCCACACGCCCTTCGCGAACTTGAGGATCGGTCGGACGTTGCCGACCTGCCACTCGACGTTGTCGATGCCGTTGAGCTCGGCGTTCTCCTTGGCGCACTCGATCGCTTCCTCGACGACTTCGACGCCCACGACCTCCTGCACGTGCGGCGCGAGCGCGAGCGTGATCGAGCCAAGTCCGCAGTACAGGTCGTAGGCGATGTCGTCCTCGCGCGGCTCGGCGATCTTGAGGATGCGCTCGTAGAGCTTGTTCGCCATCGCGGTGTTCGTCTGCAGGAACGACTGTGGTCGCACGCGCAGCGTGTGACCGCCGAGCTCCTCCTCGAACCAGTCGCGCCCACCCAGCAGCACCGGGGGCTCGGCGCCGAAGGACACCTCAGCGGGGCTGTCGGTCTGCGAGTGCAGCAGGCCGACGAATCCAGGGCATCCGGCCTCCAGGTCATCGAGCAGCTCGGCCTGCTTGAACAGGCCCTTCCTGGTCGGGCCCGTCACCAGGTGCACCTGCACCTGATCGGTCGCCTGCCCGACGCGGATCACGACCGAGCGCAGCAGCCCGGCACCCGTCTCGCGATCGTACACCTGCAGGTCGTAGCGGTTCGCCCACGCGTCGATGATGCGCTTGGCGGCGGTGCCTCGCTCGTCGGCGATCAGGCACTGGTCGACCGCGATGATCTGGTCCCACGCGCCGAACTTGTGGTACCCGCTCGTGATCTCGCCCGTCTCCGCGTCCTGTGCGAACGTGTATTCGACCTTGTTGCGGTAGTGCGTGGGATCGTCGGCTGCAACGATCGGATGCATCGGCGGGTCCTCGACGCCGCCGAGCCGCACGATCGCGTCGCGCACGAGCTCTTCCTTCAGACGCAGCTGCGCCGGATACGCGAGTCGCTGCCACGTGCATGCACCGCACTCGCCTGCCGGGTCGCACTGCGGATCGACCGAGTCTGGACCCGGAGTCACCAGCTCGTGCATCACGCCTTCGGCGAACGATCGTCGCACGCGGGTGATCCGCGCCTTGACGGTGTCGCCCGGCAGCGCACGGCCGACGAACAGCACGAAGCCATCGTGGCGCGCGACTCCGCGGCCGCCATGGGCGATTCGATCGATGGTGACCTCGACGATGTCGCCGGATCGAACTGGGGCCTGCACACGCTTGGACATTCGCCCAGTCTAGCCGCGCGTCGAATTCGAATCGCCGGTCAGTGGCATTCCATGACGCCGTCATGCTCGTGACAGCTCGCATCTGCGGGTGCAGCCGCCTGACCGCCGCCGACGACACCCGGGCTGCCGCCGGTCGGGTTCGGCACGTTCGGCACCGCCGGGATGGCGCCCTTCGGTACGTCAGCCGGCGGGCGCACGTTCGTAGCCGCACCCTTGTTGCCGCCAGCGACCGGCGGCATCGTGTGGCCGGAGTGGCCGCCACCGGTTGCGCCTCCGTTGTTCGACGGCGCAGCCGCCCGCTGCTTCGCGGCGGCCCGCGCGGCGGCGGCTCGCTTCAGCTTCGCCGTGCGCGTCGCCGATGCCGCTGCGCGAGCGCGAGTGCGCAGCGCGATCAGCTGGCGATTGAGCGGGCGCAGCTTCTCGACCTGGCCGATCGTCGCGACGACCGCGGTCCAGCGCTTGTCACGCCGCTCCGTCGCCAGGCGCTTGAGCAGTGCATCCTCACGAGCGTTCGCCGCATCGACCTTGTCGTGCAGCGCGACGACCGCAGGATCGGGCGAGGGCACGTCCAGCAACGGGTGCAGCAGGTTCGCGGCCTGGTCGAACTGGCCCCTGCCGAACAACGCAGTCGCCGACTTCAGGGCCGCCTGTGCACCCTCGGTCGCCCCGGCTGCGGCAGCCGTCGGCGTGGCGTCGACCTGGCTGGTCGTCTCGGCCGACGGAGTCCCCGCATCTGCCGTACGGCCCGTGATGCGATCGAAGTCGTGCATGAACAGGCCGAT
This sequence comes from Gaiellales bacterium, assembly GCA_038212015.1. GTDB lineage: Bacteria > Actinomycetota > Thermoleophilia > Gaiellales > SKUG01 > JAGQUL01. The sequence continues at coordinate 2,273 of JBBQUY010000035.1, forward strand.
CGCCGCGATCAGACACATCACCGCTACGGCGGGAACGATCGTCTCCCAACGCATGCGTCGCGTCATCGCGCCGCCCGGCATCGCTCCATGCATGCCGGCGCCCTGCGCCATGGAGGTCGCACCCGGCTGCACGAGCTGCAGTCCGTTCGGTGTCGGAAACGCCCATGCCTGTGGGTGACCGTTGACGTCGAGCATCGGCTGCGGCACGCCCGCGCCGGTGGCCTGCGGCTGCGCGTGCACCTGCGGCTGCGCGTACGTCTGCTGCTGCGCGTATGTCTGCTGCTGCGCCGGGACCTGGGCCTGCGGCTGGAACGCCGGCATCGTCATCGGCGCGCCTGGATGGTACGGCTGCGCGACGCCGATCGTGCCGCCATGCGCGGACATCGGTGCGCCCTGCGCCTCGCTTGCGCCCGGCAGGACGTAGCCGTTGGCGGCGTACTGGAACTGGTGGGTCGTCGGCAGCTGCTGCTGATGCTGCGCTGGCGGCTGCGGCGCGCCGGGACCGGGAAATGGTGCGTGACCTGCGATCGGAGCGTTCGGGACGGGCGGCGCATAGCTCGGCCATGGGGCATTGCCCGCAGTCTGCGGCATCGAGTGTGCGTGCTCCGGCGCCACCTGCGGCGGCCGCGGATGCCCATGCTGGGAGCGCTCGTCCATCGTCCCTCGATGTGTCGGGGGGCCGGACGTCCTGTCCGGCACGGCCGTCACGTCGAGCGGCCGTGCTTCGAAGGTACCACGGGATTTCGAATCGGCACAGGGTCGATTTCGCGACGGATTCGCGAAGGGAAGGCGCCACTCCGATGGCCCCTTACAAACAATTGACCGCCACGGAGCGCAGGTAGTCGCAGCTTTCAGAGTCTCGATCGTCGACGGGCTGCTGCCGCGACCCGTCGGACCGCACACGCACCTCCACACGACACCAGGACGGGACCGATGACCGAGACCATGCTTGTACGCGCAGCCGGAGGCGGCTGGGAAGAGCTTCGACCGCAGACGGAGATGCCCGACGGGGGCCTCGTCGAGGTCTTCGGTGAGGACATCGGGCCCGTGCTCGGCACCGCCGCCCCGGTCATCGTCGCCGCGTGCCAGCCCGTGCTGTCGACCGGCCAGCCGGACGCGATCTGCGTCGACCCCGATGGCGGCATCTGGATCGTCCAGCTCGCGCTCGACAGCGACGGTGCGCTGACGCTGCCACAGCTGCTCGCGTTCGGCGGCGGACTCACCGCCATGTCCTACGACGCGTTCGACAAGCTCTGCGATCGCGCCGAATCCGACTCGCTGTCCGGCTACATCGAGGCACGCTCGGGTGGCGGGTTCCACAAGCAGTCGTTCGAGGTTGCCGTCGCCGATGCACTCGCGCATGGTCGCTTCCGGCTCGTGTCGATCGTGCGTGAGGCCGCTCCGACGCTCGTGCAGTCGATGCGCTTCCTCAATTCGACCGGCGCGATGGGATCGCTGTACGAGGCCACGTCGTTCTCGAGCGCGACCGTCACCGCCGTGCGGGCCAAGGCGGTCGACATCGGCTCCTCGGTCGGCGCCGCCAGCGCACCGGCGGGCGCGTCCGAGGACGGTGCTCCCGCTCGCCGCGCCGCATCCAGCTCCCCCGACCTGGGAGCTGCCGGATTCGTCGCGGCGACCGGCAAGGCGAGTGGCGACGACACGGGCACGCTCATGGCGCAGCTGCAGAAGGCATGTCTCGCGGCATTCGACGACGTCACGTACGACGGCGAATCGGGCGAGGCCCGCATGCATGCGTTGCTCGACGGGGCCGATGGGCCGCTGCCCATGGTCGCGGCGGGCACCGACGGCAGCGTCGTCGTCTCCTTCGAGTCGCTGCATGAACTCGATCCCGGCTGGAGCGTCCGCACCGAGCTGTGCCAGGGCATGGAGCGCCTGCTCGGCGCCGACCTCGGCGACGTTCGCAAGATCAGCCAGCTGAACCTGTCAATCGGCGAGCACCTGATGGATGCCACGCTCATGGAGGCGCTCGCGGAGCTGCTCACCGACACGGTGACGGCACTGCGCGAGACGAACTCCGCGCGTGGCGCGCGAGAAGCGGCAGCTGCCTGACCTCACCCGAGGAACGCACCAGGCAGCACTACGTGCCGACCGCGGGTCGGGGCAACACCACAGGTGCGGCGACGGACGTGAGCGGTCCCGTCCCGTCGCCGCCGGTGCGGCCTCGGCCCGCGAACACGTTCGGGGGGCAATCCGCTCGCGCAACGACACCGCGGGGCGATGTCTGGGGCCGATCCCTCACGCGCGGGTATGCTTGCGCGCATGGACGCACCCGCGAAGAACCCGATCGTCATCACCCTTCCCGACGGCTCCACCCGTGAGCTGGAGACGGGTGCGACGGGCCTTGACCTCGCCCGCTCGATCGGCGAAGGCCTCGCACGCGCGGCCATTGCGATCCAGGTGAACGACGGTCCGACGCAGGACCTGCGCCTGCCGCTCGGCGACGGCGACCAGGTGCGCATCATCACGGCCCGGGATCCCGAGGCCGTCGCGGTGCTGCGCCACAGCGCCGCACACGTGCTCGCCGAGGCGGTCGTCGCCCGATACCCGGGCACCAAGGTCACGATCGGCCCCGCGATCGACAACGGCTTCTACTACGACTTCGATTTCCCGGAGGGCGTCGTCATCAACGACGAGTCGCTCGCCGAGCTCGAGAAGGACATGAAGCACCTGGTCAAGCAGGGGCGCCAGTGGGATCGCTGGGAAGTCAGCCGAGACGAAGCCCTCGAGTACTTCCGCCAGCGCGACGAGGCATACAAGGTCGAGCTCATCCAGGACCTGCCCGCCGACGAGCCGATCACGTTCTACCGGCAGGGCGAGTTCACCGACCTGTGCCGCGGCCCGCACATGCAGGACGCCAAGGCGATGAAGGCGATCAAGCTCACGTCGACCGCCGGCGCGTACTGGCGCGGCGACGCGACCCGCCAGCAGCTCACCCGCATCTACGGCACCGCGTTCTTCAGCAAGGACGACCTGGCCACGCACCTCGCCAACCTCGAGCGTGCCAAGCAGAACGACCACCGCCTGCTCGGCACCAAGCTCGACCTGTTCAGCTTCGACCCGATCAGCCCCGGTTCGCCGTTCTGGCACCCACGCGGCCTCGACATCTGGAACGCGCTCACCGAGATGTGGCGCGAAGAACACGTCGACCGCGGCTACCGCGAGGTGAAGACGCCGATCCTGTACCGCCCCGACCTGTACGTGAAGTCGGGTCACTGGGAGGCGTACAAGGAAAACATGTTCCTCACCGAGGAAGATGCCGACGGCCACCAGTTCGGCATGAAGCCCATGAACTGCCCTGCCCACGCGACGATCATCAAGAAGTCGCAGCTGTCGTGGCGCGACCTGCCGGTGCGCATGAACGAGCAGGGGCTCGTGCATCGCTTCGAGGCGAGCGGCGTGCTGCACGGGCTCATGCGCGTGCGCCACATCACGCAGGACGACGCGCACATCTTCTGCGCCCCCGAACAGATCCTCGACGAGGTCTCCGGCGTCATGCAGTTCATCCGCGACCTGTACGAGCTCTTCGGCTTCGACAACTACACCGTGGAGCTGTCGACCCGCCCGGACAAGTCGATCGGGTCCGCGGAGATGTGGACGCAGGCCGAGTCGGCGCTCGCGGAAGCGCTCGTGCGCAACGACATCGAGTACACCGTCAATCCCGGCGACGGCGCGTTCTACGGCCCCAAGATCGACGTGCACGTGCACGACTCGATGGGTCGCTCCTGGCAGCTCGGCACGATCCAGCTCGACTTCAACATGCCGAGCCCCGAACGCTTCGACCTCACCTTCACCGGCGAGGACAACCAGGAGCATCAGCTCGTGATGATCCATCGCGCGTTGTTCGGCTCCATGGAACGCTTCATCGGCATCCTCCTGGAGCACTACGGGGGCGAGTTCCCGCTCTGGCTCGCGCCCGAGCAGGTGCGCGTGCTGCCCGTCGCCGACCGCCACCTCGACTTCGCCCGCGAGGTCGTCGCCGACCTGCGAAAGCGGCGGCTGCGCGCCGACGTCGACGAGCGAACCGAGAGCGTCGGTCGCAAGGTGCGCGACGCCGGCATGCAGCGCACCCCGATCGTGCTCGTCGTCGGTGACGCTGAAGTCGAGGCGCGCAGCGTCACCGTGAATCGTCGCGGCGAGGACGCCAAGACCACGATGCCGGTCGCCGAACTCGTCGAGCTCGTCACGGCGGAAGTTGCCGAACGCAAGCTCTCCGACCACGTCGTCGCAGCACTGCAGGTAACGACCGAGTAGGTCGTGCGGACCGTGCAAAGTTGCGCTTCGAGGCGTGCTTCGCCGTCGAACGGCACCTTTGCGCACATTCAGGAAGCACCATCGCCGTTCGGTTTCCTATCCTTTCCGTCATCCAACCGGACCTTCGGGACCGGGGAAGATCCGCACCCCCCCTGCGGTTGGGCTCGCGCTCCTCACGGAGACGAGCCCTCATTTTCTTCTGCTTGGATTGCGCCACGGCGGGGCGGATCATGTGCATGTCACGCGGTCGGTGCAATCACCTCGATCGTCACTGGTGCGATGTAGCTGCCAGGGCGCTGGCTCGGCGGCGTTCGTACTCCGAAACGCAGATTCGCCGTATAGCTTCCGGGAGTCGCCGCTGACGCTACTTTCGCGCTTGGTGTGCCGCTCGTCGGCGCGATCGGGTTCCAGTACGCCGCGCTCGTCATTTGGCACGCAGCGTCCGCCGACCACGTCGCGGTGACGCCCACACCGACGGAGCGCAGGCACGCGCCGAACATTCCCGATCCCACCGACCAGTCCGCAACGCCAGTCTGGTAGTTCGGCAAGGCAGACTGGAAATAGGAGCGGATCTCGACAGCGGTGCGGGCGACCGAGTGGATCCGCACCTCGTCAATTTCGCCCTTCCATGTGGTGCCACCACCGGCCGTCGATCCGATCGCCACCGGCGCGTTGGGCGTGTCGAGCGCGCCGCCGTAGGCACGGGTGTCGATGAGGCTTCCGTCGATGTACAACGACAGGGCGCTGCCGCTGCTCACCATTGCTATGTGGTGCCACGCATTGTCGGTCAACGCGACCGCACTGGTGCCATTGGTGAATTGCATCGAGCCGCCGACTGATGCCGCCACGTTGAATCGGGCGGGAGTCGCGTCGTAATAGATCCCGAAGTTCCGGTTGCCGCCGCTTTCCTTGAGGACAAGCCAATGGAACCCGGGCTGAACGCTCGTGCGAAACCACGCGTCGACCGTGAAGGTGGTCAGGTCATACGACGCCTTCCATGCGGCGGTCGCTCGATCACCATTCACGGTCTGCGTTCGCGCCTGGTCGTATCCAGTGGGCCCGGCCGCCGTGAATGCACCGCCAGTGAACGCCAACGTCGTCGGGGAGGGTGCAATATCCTCTCCATTGCCGTTGAGTGGCCACCAGGCGACGATCCCGCTGCTCGGGCCGGGTACCATCGCGCCACCGCCTCCGTCCTGCTGCGACAGCCGCAGCATCGAAGAATCGTTGCTCGACCCGAACGTGATCGCGCAATCGGCAGCGGTCACTGCGCCAGTGCCCGGAAGTACGGTTCCGAACGCAGTCACGCCGGGCGTGTTGCTGACGCATCCACTCGCGTCAAGACTCGTCGCACTCGCAACATCCAAGGTGACGGTGACCGCCGACGACGCACTCTGCGCCGACGAACAGGTCCAGGCTGCGATCAACGCAGCGAACAGGAGGACCCACGCGACCATCGCGCCACCGTTGGCGTCGTGACTGCGCAGACCGGCCGATCTCGGGGACATGGAATGGCTATCGACCCCGGAACTCCGAAACTTGAAATGTATCGTCTGCGATGATCGCCCAGTGGATGACTCCCAGATCCCCAGCGAACCCGACCACCCGCAGGCATCCAGCCATGACGACGCGCTCCCGCCCGTCCAACACTGCCCGTTCTGTGGCGAGAGCATCGGGTCGTTCTGGGGACGACGCGGCGACGACGGCTCCCACTGGTGCGAGGCATGCCAACGATTCTTCCGCGTCGTCGACGCGTAGCGCACCGACGCCGAACCCCGGTCGGTAGTCTGGACCGACCACCAGCCCGGGTGGCGGAACTGGTAGACGCCGGGGACTTAAAATCCCTTGTTGCTTGCAACGTGCGGGTTCGACTCCCGCCCCGGGCACCTTCGCAGCACACGCATCCCGCATCCGTGCGCGCATACGCGCGACGTTCGGCCCGGCCGCGAGCCGGGTAGCCCGCACCCATGAGCACCTCCGCACCACGCAGCTGCCCGACCTGCAACGCGCCCCTTGCCGCCGTCTCCCACGAAGGGGTCGAGCTGGATCGATGCCCCGACGGTCACGGCATCTGGCTCGACAAGGGCGAACTGCGCGCCGTCGTGCTGAGCGAAGCGGAGGATCGGCCCACGGAGGAGGAGCTCGAGGCGCTCGACGCCGCAGCTCGCGACCACGGCCAGGCGCTCCTCGCCGAGGTCACGCGCGGCACCCGCAACTGCCCCGTCTGCGCCCGCCCCATGCGCATCACCGAGTACGCCGGATCAGGCGTCGCGATCGACGAATGCCTGGAACACGGCGTCTGGCTCGACGACGGCGAGCTCGAGCGCATCGAAGCGTACGCCGAAGGCATCCGCAACCAGGCCCGCGGCGGCGCCGCGGGCAGCGTCGCACGAACGACCGTCGCCGGGCTCGACGTGCCGGCCGACCTGCTGGCGACGATCCGCATCGCGAACGTGCCGCCGCCGGGCTGACCTGCGCACCGCGCCCCGGGCCGCAATCCTGAGGTTCATCGAACGATCGTCCTCAAGCATCTTCGAGGCGCAGCCGATAGCGCGCCCATGGACACGGATCAGCCCTCTACCGTTCCGGACACTCGAGTCGATGCCGAAATCGGCGCGACGATCGAGCGTCGACATCGAAGCCTGCTCGGCCTTCCGGTCAAGCTCGCACTCCTGACGCTGCTCGCGATCGCGACGTTCGTGGGCGGCATCACGGGATTCGCTGATCACCGGCTCCGTGCAGCTGCCGACGAACAGGCTCGCGACACGAGCGTGTCCGTGGCGCGCGACGTTGCGTCGCAGCTGACCGAATCCGACTTCCAGACAACGAACGCCGAGTTCTCGAAGCTGCTGTCCGACCGCCTCGCGTTTGCGCGGCAGGAGGACGAGTCGATCCGGAGCGCCGCCCTGTTCGCGCGCACCGAGAAGTCGAACCTCGTTGATCGCGCCGCGGCGCCCGGCGGCTCGGCCGACAGGTTCGAGGACCTCGCCCGCGACAGCGTTCGCAGCGGTGACGAAGCCGCCCGCGTGATCGGGAACGGTCGCACCCGCGTCGCAGTCCCGATCATCTTCAGCAACGGCGACGCAGGTGCCGTCGTCGCGCTCGAATACTCCACGGCGGACCTCGCCGCGAGCACGGCATCCGCCCGCACGCGACTGTTCCTCGGCGCGCTTGCCGGCGGTGCGCTGCTGGGTGCGATCGTCCTGCTGCTCCTGCGCCGCGAACTGTTCCGTCCGCTCGAGGAGATGCGCCGCGTCATGGCACAGATCCGCGGTGGCGCACGCGGTGCCCGCATCGGCTGGGATCGCGGCGACGAGCTCGGTGCCGTCGCCGATGACTTCGACGCGATGGTCGCCGAACTCGAGGATGCCCAGGCGGAGCTCGGCAAGTACGTGAATACCGACCCGCTCACCGGGCTGCTCACGCGCGATGCGTTCACCGACCGCTTCAGCGGCGAGCTGACCCGCGCCCGCCGCGAGGGATACCCGATCGCCCTGCTCGCGATCGACATCGACGACCTCGAAGAGTTCAACCGCACCCACGATCGCAATGCCGGTGACCGCGTGCTCGCCGACATCGGCTCCGTGATCGGCGACTGCACCCGCCCGACCGATGCCTGTGGCCGAACCGGAGGCGACTCCTTCCACGTCGCGCTCGTCGGCGCGGACGCCGCCCAGGCCGCCGTCGTCGTCGATCGCATCCGCCGCGAGATCTCCCAGCGCGTCGGCATCGGCCCCGAGCGCACCCGCGTCACGTGCGGCTTCGGCGTCGCCGAATACCCGAGCCACGCCGTCGACCAGCTCGCGCTCGAGCGCATGGCTGCCGCCGCATGCGCGCACGCCCAGCGCGATGGACGCGACCGCGCACTCGCCTTCGGACCATCTGGCGGTTATGTCGACGCCGCGTCCCTCGTTCCCGAAGATCAGCGCACCGCCGACCAGCCGGCTGGTGCCCGCGAACTCGCATCGACCGTGCACGCGCTCGCCCGCGCACTCGACGGCATCGATCCGGCACTTGGCGGCGGTGCCCATTCCCAGCGCGTCGCGCGCTACGCCGTCGCCGTCGCCCGCGAACTCGGCATGTCGGACTCACAGCTGCAGGACCTGCGCAGCGCCGCCGTGCTGCACGACGTGGGCAAGGTCGCCGTGCCGCCCTCGATCCTGCGCATGCCCGAATCCGAGCTCGACGATCGCCAGCGCGGTGCCCTGCGCTACCACGCCTGGGTGTCACGCACGATGATCGCCGGTGCAGGCCTCGCGAACATCGCGGACGTCGTCTTCCACATGCCCGAGAGCTGGGACGGCACCGGCTATCCCGAGCGCAAGCGCGAGGACGCCATCCCGATGGCCAGCCGCGTGCTGCGCGCCGCCGAACTGCTCGACGACCTCACGTCGGGCGCCGCCGGACGACCCGTGCTCGACCCGTTCCGTGCCGCAGGCGAGATCAAGCGTCTGGCGGGATCGCAGCTCGATCCCGACGTTGCGGTCGCGCTCGCCCGACTCGTCCGCGAAGAAGGCCTCGTGAACGTCGACGGCGCCGACCGAACGTCACCCTCGGGTGACGTGGCCGACGCCGCGTGACGAACCGTTCAGGCCGTTCAGACGAGCTCTGAGCGCTCGACCTTGCCGTCGAGCAGGAAGTCCGGAACCACACCGCCGTGGAAGTGGCTCCCGCCGCCGAACGCAACGCGTGCGCCCGGACCGACGACCGAGGCTCCGGCCTTCGCCGTGATGCCGACTGCCTGCCAGGCATCGATGATCGCCTGCGACACGTCACCGGTGCCGTACAGCTGCTGCGCTGCGGCGAGCGTAGCCGCGGCCGCCGCGTTGAAGTCGGAGTTCGGCTTCAGGTAGTCGGTGAGCGCCGTGTACCAGATCTTCGCGAGCTTGTCGCCGCCGATGCGGATGCCCGCCTCGTACGCCGCCTTGTTCGGAATGCCGGAGTTGACGTGCACGCCGCCGTTGTCGCCGGACATCTTCTTGTAGTCCTTCATGTGACCCGGCTGCGGGTCACCCTTGTAGCCGGTTCCTGGGTTCTTCATCGAGCGCAGCGCATCGCCGGAGGTTCCCGGCGTGAACACGTCCTCGCCCATGAGCCACTCCGCGCCCTTGAGCGCATCCGGTGATCCGAAGCCGCCACGGTTCTCGTGCCAGATCTCGACGAGCTCGCCGAGCACGTCGCTCCAGCTCTCGTTGAGCGCACCCGACTGGTTGCGGTATGCGAGCCCGGCCGTGTGCTCGGTGACGCCGTGGAAGAGCTCGTGGGCGACGACGTCCAGCGCCCCCGACAGCGGGGTGAACAGCTTTCCGTCGCCATCGCCGTACGTCATCTTCTCGCCGTCCCAGAAGGCGTTGTTGTACTTCGACCCGAAGTGCACGACGCTCTTGAGCTGCATGCCCTTGCCGTCGGTCGAGTTGCGGCCCAGCACCTCCGCGAGGAACGCGTGGACGATGCCGGCATTGTCATGCGCGGCGTCGACGGCGGCGTCGCCCGTCGCGCCCTGGCCCTCCTTGCGGACCAGGTCACCGAGCCCGCCCTTGGGAAACTCGCTCTGCTTCGCGTCGTACGTCGCGCGATTCGGAGTCGCACGCGGCCCCGCCGCCTGTGTGGCCGGAGCCGTCGGCGTCGCCGCCTGTGCTGCTGCCCCCATCGCCGGCACCCCTGCCGGCCCCACTGCAACCATCGTCCTCATGTACGGTTCCTCCCACCATGTCCCAACCCTGTGGAGAAGCGAATGTCCGGGGTTAGGGAGATGTATGTTTCAGGAGGAATTGCGTTGGCCCGAAGAGGCCACGATTTCTGGCCTGATTCGGCCACGCTCTGGTGGGTAGGAGGCAGGCGACCCACGACCGGGGCTGACCGCCCCGACGAAAGGATGCCTGCATGATCGCACGAATTACCACACTTCTGCTGCTGCTCGCGGCTTCGATGCTGTTGGCCGTTGGCTGCGGCGACGACGACAGCTCCAGCTCGGACGACGGCACCAATGAGGACACCACGGAGGAGCCGGCCGTCGAGGACACCGACACCGGATCCAACGACGAGGCAAGTGCTCCGCCTGCCGAAGGCGGTCTCGAACTGGGTGTCGTCGGCAACGAGCTCAAGTTCGACACGACCGAGCTCACCGCGAGTGCGGGCTCGGTGACGATCACGCTCAACAACACGAGCACGATCCAGCACAACATCGCGATCGAGAACGCCGATGGCGAGGAGCTCGCGGCTGGCGAGCTCGTCGGCAAGGACGCGACGTCGACGATCACGGTCGACCTGGAGCCTGGCACGTACACGTACTTCTGCTCGCCACACAAGAGCTCGGGCATGACCGGCACGCTCACGGTCACCTGACGCGCGGGCGCACGTCACTCGACGGCTTCGGGCCGCGGCCGCATCGTCGGTCGCGGCCCGCGTCGTTCGGCGATCTCGCGATCAGCGGGTACGCACCCGAACCATGCCGGCGAACGAGCGATTGCCGGACGTGTCGCGAGCCTGGATCCGCAGGAGGTAGGTCGAGCGCGACTTCAGGCGCACGATGCGCACCGCGCGGGAACGGGAGTTCAGCCTGACGGGCAGCGTGCGCCAGCGGCGACCCACCTTCTGCATGACGATGTAGTCGCGAACGCCGACGTTGTCGCGGCTCGGGTTCCAGCGAAGCACGAACGACGATCGACTGACCGACGTCGCGCGCAGGCGCGCGGGACGCGTCGGTCGTACTCGATCGCGCGTGAGCATGACCGTCACGCGTGTCGCCGGCGACACGTTCGATGCGCCGTCTCGCGCCAGGACCTCGAACCGGTATCGAACACCGGGTCGCAGGCCGCGCGTCGGGATCGACAGCGTGGTGTTCGCGGTGCGGCCGGCAGATCGCAGCGATCGTCCCGTCGACGTGATCTGGCGCAGCTCGAACTGGGTGACGCCCACGTTGTCGCCGCGGTCGCGCCACGTGAACGTGACCTTCGAACCCACGTGGCGTGCTCGCAGCACCCCGGGGGCTGCCGGCGCGATCCGGTCGACCTCGGCATTCGTGGAAACCGTGATTGCGGCGCGCTCGCCGAGCGCGCCGCTGGCGGAGCGTGCGGCGACGCCGACCTCGTAGGGGCTCAGCGCGACGAGCCCGCTGACGGTCGCCGCCGTTCGCGACGTCGCGACGGCATCGCGCCATGCGCCGCCGGGCGAGCGGACGCTCACCACGTAGGAGGCGGCGCCGGCCGTCGGGGTCCACGCGACGCTGATCGCGCTGCTGCTCGCGCCGGTCTGTGACAGGCCGCTCGTGGCGGGCGCGGGCAGCGCTCCGCCGGCGTGTGGAACGAGCCAGGAGTTGTAGGTCGCGGCTGCGTTCCAGCTGGTTGCCAGGAACGAACCTGCGGCGGGCGCGGGATTGAAGTAGTCGTCGCGGTTGCAGTCGAGTACCTTGGTCGCGCACGCGCCCGACGTGTAGCCGCTGCCGGAGCCATCGTCGTAGCACATGACGTCCTGGCCGTCGGTGCAGTGACCGGCGGACGTCGAGTGAGGCGCGGCCTGCACGACGCCGCCCATCGTATGGAGCACCTCGTGAATGAGCACTTCCCAGTGCGGGACGCCGCCGCCCTGGTCGAAGCGGTACTCGACGGCGTAGAGGCCGCCCTTGTTGTTCTGGTTCGTGGCGCCGGCGCTCGCGTCGGTGGTGAAGACGTGGCCGGTGCCTGCTGCGCCGGACGGCGACGGCGCGTCGTAGTAGATGATGTAGCGCTGCTTGCCGGTCTTGTCGCCGTTGTATTCATATCCCTGGGCGACGAGCGCGTCGACGATCGCACCGAAGTTCGCGGTTCCGGAGGAGAGGGCCGGGAGCGTTGCATCCAGCACGACGGGGGCGCCTGCTTCGCAGCGCACCGGCAGTCGTCGGCCTGCGCTCGGATCGATCGAGCGGCTCTCGCTGTCGATGAAGGCGCTCAGCTTGTAGATCTCGGTGCGCAGCAGCGGCGCGATCGTCGTGTAGCGCGATGCGACGTTGCCCGGGCGGGCGTACACGAGCACGTACTGTGGAGCGTCCGCGCCGACGCAGCTGACGTCGGACGCGCTCGCGCCGTTGACCGCCGTCTGTGAGGTGGGCGCGAACGCGGACGCGCCGGTCGGCGGTGCGTCGAGGCCGTGGATGGTGTGGCTGCGTCCGTCGGCCTGCTCCACGCGCAGCAACCCGTCCCGCGTCACGCAGGTGTCGCCGACGCCCTCGACGTCGAGCGTCGCGCGGCACGTCGCGCCGACCGCTGCTGGGGCATCTTCGCGTGCCTCCTCGTTGACCTCGGCGACGTCCTCGCGGACCTCGAGCAGCTCCGCGACCTCCGGCGACGGACCGGTCGGTGCGGGTGCGTCATCGCCGAACGCCGCGATCGGTGCGATCGCAAGCGCGCAGGCAATCGCGACGAGCGCGGAGCCGACGGCGATTGTGCGTGCCTGGAACAGTGGAGACTCCCAGTGATCTTGCGTGGACGCCACCACCATCGGCACTCACTGCAGAAAGTTGAGTACGCTGGGGCGGCTTGCGTGTAAGGGTTTTGTGAACCCGATGGCATGCCTTCGTGTCCCACGCGCGTGTACGAGGTGGGAAGGCAGCGGTTCCGCCGGTTATCCGACGCACCTGGACCGGTTGTAGGTCGGTTCGGCGACAAGTGGGCGAAATCGCATCCCCACTTGGATCGGTGCCGTCCGAAACGGATCCATCGCCCGTTCGAGTGATGGGCGCACCCCTCATGTGCCCGGTACAGTGCAGCCATGACGTCAGCCAGCCGACATTTCCCCCGCCTCGTACTCCTCGCGTTCGCCGCGCTCGCGCTGGCGGCGTGCGGCGGTTCGGACTCGGATGGGAAAGCGGGGGGCGGTGCCGACACGGATGCGAAGCCGTCTCCCGCTGCCGGCGGTAGCGGCGACCGGCCGGCCATCCGGCTCGTGGAGGTGGGCCGGTTCAAGGCCCCGGTCCATGCGCTGCCGGTTCCCGGGACCGACCTCGTCGCGGTCGTCGAAAAGGGCGGTCGCGTGGTGGTCGCGGCCGACCTCGCATGCGCTGACGTCGACCGCTGCCCCGACGAGCCGGCGACGCGGGGCGACGTCGTCGTCGACCTGCGTGAGCAGGTGAGCGACGGCTCGGAGCAGGGACTGCTCGGGATGGCGTTCCATCCGGAATGGCCCGAGGACCCGCGGATCTTCCTCAACTACACCGATACCGATGGTGACACTCGCGTCGAGGCGTGGGAGCTCACCACGCCGACGGGGCGTGCCACCCGTGAACGCGAGCTGCTGCGCATCGAGCAGCCGTACGAGAACCACAACGGCGGGCATCTCGCGTTCGGTCCTGACGGCCTGCTGTACGTGGGAACCGGCGATGGCGGCTCAGGAGGCGACCCGGAAGACCGTGCGCAGCAGCGTGACGAACTGCTCGGCAAGCTCCTGCGTCTCGACGTCGACGCGGGCGGCGAACGCGGCTACGCGATCCCGGACGGCAACGTCAGCGACGGGGCCGACGAAGCGTGGGCGATCGGCCTGCGCAACCCCTGGCGGTTCTCGTTCGACTCCGAGACGGGCGACCTGTGGATCGGCGATGTCGGCCAAAGCGAGTTCGAGGAGGTCGACGCGATCACGCGAGCGCGCCTCGACGATGCGGAGACGCCGAACTTCGGCTGGCGCCTGCGCGAAGGGTACGCCTCCTTCGACGACAGCGGCACGACCGGCCCCGGTGACCTGATCGATCCCGTGCTCGCCTATGGTCGTGACGAGGGGTGCTCGGTGACAGGTGGCGTCGTCTACCGTGGTTCGCTCGTGCCGCGCCTGAAGGGGTGGTACGTGTTCACGGACTTCTGTGCCGACGACCTTCGACTCGTGGATGCGACGGACGTTCCGGGCAGCCGACCCAAGCGGGGCGACGTCACGTGGATCAGCGCGCCGGGCGCCACGCAGGTCGCATCGATCGCCGCCATCCAGGGCGGCGAGCTGCTCGTCGTCTCGCTCGATGGAGCGATCCGACAGGTGCTGCCGGCATGACCATGCGCGTGCTCGTGACGAGCGACACCCACCTGTCGACGGGTGCGAAGCTGCCCGACTCGCTGCTGCAGCTCGCCGATCGAGCCGACCACGTCGTGCACGCCGGCGACCTCGTCGACATCGACGTGCATGACACCCTCGCCGCGCTCGCACCGATCACGGCGGTGGTCGGCAACGTCGACGACGCCGCGGTCGCGGCCCGGTTGCCGGAGCGAGCGAGCGTCGAGCTCGACGGAGTCGGGTTCGCGATCGTGCACGATGCCGGCCCGACCGACGGTCGCCACGGCCGGCTGCGCAGCTGGTTTCCAGACGCGCGAGTCCTCGTGTACGGCCACTCGCACCTGCCCGAGCTCACGACGCTCGCTGACGGCACCGTCATCGTGAATCCCGGCAGTCCGACCCAGCGGCGCCGGGCGCCGACGCACTCCGCATGCTGGATCGAGATCGATGACGGTGTGGTCGTCGCGACCGATCTCGTCCACCTCGACTAGGCTTCGTGCGAATGCGATTCGCAGCCCGACACGTCCACTTCGCGCTCCTGCTGCTCATGGCCGGCGTCGTCGCCGGCTGTGGCGCGGACGACCCGTCGCCACCCAGGGACTCGCGCGATGCCGCACCGGCCACGACCGGTGCCGACGAGGGCGACGTGTCCGCAACTACCGAGGATCCGGGCGCCGTGGACGAGGATGCGCCGCCCACGCCTGCGCAGCTCGCCGTGGGTCGCGGCTTCGAACGGCTGGCCGCCGCGTATGCGCCAGTGAGCGCGCGCATCAATTTCCTGGTGGCCGCCGAGACGCTTCGCGCGGATGCCGTCGATGCGAATGCCGGCGACGACATCGAGGAGGCGCGCGCCGGTGTCGTTCGCATCGAGGCCGAGCGCATGAAGGACGTGCTCGCGACTGCGCGCCCGAAGGTTGCCGCCGTGCCCGTGCGCACCGAGGCCCAGCAGCAGGTCCAGCAGCTGCTGCTCGAGGCGATCGACGTGCGCACGCGTGCGATGGGGGAGCTGCTCGCCGCGATCCAGGCGCAGGGCCGGGGACTCGGCGACAGCGTCATCGAAGCGCGCACGGAAACGTGGCGAGCCTCGTGGGATGCGTCCCTGCGGGCGACGCGCGAAGCGACGACGACGACCCAGGATGCCCGTGCCGTGCTCGGCCTGGAGCCGGCGCGTGAGGAGGCGCTTCGATGAGGCGACACGCCATCTTGAGCGCGCTGGCGCTCGTCGTCATCCTCGTCGCGACCCTGGCCGCCGGCGCGACGGTCGCCGCGGAGAACGTCGAGACGAACCCCGCCACCGAGCCCCAGCAGTTCGACCCGCCGGTCGCTGAACCGACCGCGGAGGCCACGGCGGAAGCCCGATTGATTCGTCGTGAGCTGCGGTCGCTCGCCCGAGCGTGGGAGGAAGGCGGCGGCCGCTTCGGGTTCCCGTTCTGGGAAAAGGCCGGGCAGCGGTGGACCGACCGACAGATCACCACCCCGATGTACCGCGAATACGTAGCCGGGTACCGAGACCGATTGCGGGCGGGGTGCGCGCTGCTCGACGCCGCGGACATCGAGACCTCCGAGGCCCGCGATGTACGCTCGCTCGTTCTCGACTCCTGCAACAAGCGAGTCGACGCGCTTCGCGACCAGCAGCGGTGGCTGGACGAACTCATTCGCCGCGACGGCACGGAGATCGGCACGGAAGATGATGCCGTGGCGCTTGATGAGCGCATCGCGGAGCGCCAGCAGGCGTGGCAGGAGGCGCTCCAGGAGTCGTATCGAGACGCCCGGCTGGCCATGGATCTCGCCCAGCGAGAACTCGACGAGTCTGGAATGGAGCGTCTCTCCGAGGACGCGTTCATCTGACGATCGAGCCAATCCGACCAAGAATCGTCCGAACCCGAGCAAAACGTGCGGCGTGCATGATTCGTCGGCATCAGGCCGTCACTCCCATGGTCCGATGAAACAGTGGGTGGTGACGCCGTCATGGCACGCATCGAGAACTCATCGACACGTTCGCTCGTCAGCACGCACTGGCGCGCCGCGGAGGTCCGCAGCGCCGAGGTGCGGCACGATTCCGCGCGCCGCGACGAAGCGCGTGCCGAACGCCGCGCCGATGACGCGGAGCGCGACCTCGAGCGCGTGCAGCGACGCTTCGATCGCTACGCCTGACCTTCGGGATCCGTCTCCGGATCCTGTCGCTCCACGCCCGGCCGCCGTCCCAGCGACTGGAGCGTCCTGCTCGACAGCGTCACCGGAGAGATCCGCCCCGCAGCTCCGATTCCGATCGCGGCCGCGCCCGCGGCTGCGGAGATGACCGCACGTGAGAGGTCGGGATTCGCGCGCGCGATGTGGTCGGTCGCCCAGTCGACGGCGTCTTCGAGCTGCATGAGCGGCACGGTCTCGATCGGCCGCGTCCCTCGGTCCACGCGCAGCTGGATCGTCGTATGGTCGATCCGCAGCTCGCCGCGCAGCGAGTGCTCGATGCGCATGAGCACCTCGTCGCCATCGGCGCGAGCGTCGGCACGCACGTGTGCGCTCGCCGCGATGGTGCCCGGCGCCATCGTCCACACGTGCACGTCATGTGCCTCCAGGACGCCATCGACGGCGACGATCGCTGCGGCGACGTGTTCGGCATCGACGCCCGAGGGGGCGGCGTCGAGCAGGACGTCGGCGCTCTGTCGCACTAGTCGCCAGGCGCCCACGACGATCAGGCCCGTCAGCAGCAGGCTCGCGAGCGGATCGGCGCGTTCCCAGCCCGTGGTGGCGATCACGATGCCGGCTGTCAGGGCGGCGACCGAGCCGAGCAGGTCGCCCGCGGCGTGCAGCATCGCTCCGCGCATGTTGAGGCTTCCCGAACCGGCCCGCCAGAGCACGTACAGCACGACTGCGTTCGCGACGAGCCCGATCGCCGCGATGACTGACATTCCGGCGCCGTCGACCGCGCTCGGCGCGATGAGGCGACGCACCGACTCGACCAGGATCCAGACGCTCGCGGCGAGCAGCGTCGCGCCGTTTGCGAGTGCCGCCAGGATCTCGATGCGTCCGTGTCCGAACGTTCGCGTGCGCGAAGGTGGGCGCGTGGCGACGCGGGCTGCCCAGAGCGCGATGGCGTACGCAGCAACGTCGGTGGCCATGTGCGCGGCATCGCCGAGCAGCGCGAGGCTGCCATAGACGACGCCGGCGACCACCTCGGCAACCATGATCACGAGGCCGAGCAGCAGCGCGAACGTCAGGGCCCGCCGAGCTCGGGGATCGCCGGCGAGCGCGGCGGTCGAGGGTGCGTGCGAATGCGCGTCCGCGTGTCCGCCATGCGAGTGGGCATGGGCGTGCGCACGGTCGTGGGCGTCAGGCGTCACGGCGCGGCGACCAGCGCGTCGACGTCGCGCGTGAGCAGTTCGTCGAGCGTTTCGCGTCGAAGCAGGGGGCGGTGGGTGCCGCCGTCGACGAGGACGACGGCGCAGCGGGGAACCTGGTTGTACGTCGAAGACATGCTCGCCGCATAGGCACCGGTCGCGGGAATCGCGAGCAGTTCGCCGGGGCGCGGCGTCGGAAGCTGGGCGTCCTCGACGAGCACGTCGCCGCTCTCGCAGTGCACGCCGGCGACCCACCACGTGCCGTCGGCCGGATCGTTGACTCGCTCCGCGAGCAGCGCACGGTAGCGCGCCTGGTACAGGACCGGGCGCGGGTTGTCGCTCATGCCACCGTCCACGTTGACGTACCGGATCTCGTCGTCGCCGGTCTGCTTCACGACGCCGACGGTGTACAGGGTGACGGCCGCCTGCCCGACGATGCTGCGCCCGGGTTCGAGCACCAGGTGCGGAAGTTCGAGGCCGACCGTCTCCCAGCTGTCGCGGAGGGTCTCGCGGACTGCGGCAGCGATGTCGGCCGGCGTCGGCGGCTGCTGGTCCTCGACATAGGCGATGCCCAGACCGCCACCGACGTCGAGCGTGCGAATCACGACTCCGCAACGCTCCCACAGCTCGAGCGCCCAGTCCGCGAGCCAGGCAAGCACGCGTCGCCACGGCTCCGTGTCCAGCAGCTGCGAGCCGAGGTGCACGTGCACGCCACGCGCATCCAGGTGTTCGCTCGCGGCAGCTCGTTCGAGCATGCGCGCGGCGACGTCGCTCGGCACGCCGAACTTCGATCCGGCGTGCGACGTCGAGATGTAGCGGTGCGTCTCCACATCGATGTCGGGGTTCACGCGCACGAGTACCGCCTGCGTCGCTGCGGCGTCCCGGGCGACGAGTTCGAGCAGTTCGAGTTCCTGCTCGGCGTCGAGCACGACCAGGCCCACGCCCGCCTCGACGGCTGCCTCGAGCTCAGCTCGCGACTTGTTGTTGCCGTGCAGGACGATGCGATCCGGAGCGATGCCGGCGCGCAGCGCGACCTGGAGTTCCCCCAGGGAGGAGACGTCCGCGCCGAGGCCGAGGTCGCCGAGCAGGCGCAGCATGCCGACCGAGGTGAACGCCTTCGTGGCGTATGCGACCGTCGCGCCTGCCGGATGGGTCTCGAAGGCATCGAGCCAGGCGCGTGCTGCAGCCTCCACGTGGGCGCGATCGTAGGCGATCACGGGCGTTCCGTACTCGCGCGCAAGCTCGGTGACCGGCACCCCGCCGAGACGAAGCTCGCCGCCCGGGGCATCGGCGGTGGTCGGAAGGACGGTCTGCAACTGCTCGAACATGGTTCGCAAGCCTACGCGAAAACGGGTCCACACACGCTGGCATGCGGGATTTCTCCAATTCACACCCGCATGTGAAACAGATCCCCCTCGCCAAGCGATAGTGTTAGTGTAGACTAAGTTAGTACACGCTACGTTAGCGACCACTAGGGGAGTTGGGGACATGAGCATCGAGCAGCAGGTCGGAGGTGCAGGCCGCGTTCCAGCCACGGACGACGCGGGCGCCGGGATCGCCTCGGTGGTCGAGGGCCTCGCCGCCTTCGCCGGAGCGTTTGCAGCGCTCCCGGCGGTGCGGTCCACGAGCCTGGCCGACGTCGAGCGATGCCGCGTGTCCGAGGTGCTCGAAGACGGCTGGAACCTGGCGGCGTTCACGCCGACGGGAGCGCTCGTGCTCGAGGTCGTCGATGCGGCGGGGGCACGCATCGAGGTGGCAGGGGGGCTGCCGGGCGCGTGGGGGCGCGTTCGCGGGGGTGAGGGGGTCGAGGGGACCGAGGGGGCCGAGGGGCGGCGGGCGCAGGGGGGCGACCGGCGAATCCAGCGAGCGACCAGCCACGGGGCGGTCCGGGCGGCGTGGGGGGCGCCGCCCGGGCGCCGCGTGGCAGCCATGGGGATGCTGCCGGCACCGGGGGGCGGTCAGGTTCGAGCGTCGTGTGGCCTCGTGCTGCGCCTGCCGGCGGCAGCGGTCGACACGCCGCTGCGAGTGGCCGCGATGCTGGTGTTTCATGCTGCCATGTACGCCGCCGAGCGCAGGGTGCTTCCGGCCGAGGGTGAGCTTGGCAGCGTGCTCGATCGCCTCGAGCTCGAGCTCGGTGTCCCGCGCAGTCCACGTGGGCGGGTCGCCTGGGCCGACTGGATCGTCGACCGGGTCGTCGAGGAGCTGGGCGGCATCGAGGGGCCGGCGGGCGCCGTCTGAATGGGGGTTGCGCGCGACGAATCTCCGCGTATAGTGAGTGCTAAGTAGTAAGTACTAAGTTGATTCCGCCCAGTCACGAGGAGCGACATGGCCACCACCACCAAGCGACGCGGCCCCCGCCTGAGCGCTGCCGATCGGCGTGAATCGATCCTCGCTGCGGCGACCCGGGTCTTCTCCCGCGGCAGCTACGCCGCAGCCACCACCGCCTCCATCGCGAAGGAGGCCGGCATCACCGAACCGGTGCTGTACCACCACTTCAAGGGGAAGGCCGCGCTCTACGGTGCATGCCTGGTCCAGGCATGGGTCTCGCTCCAGGCGCGCTGGGAAGCGGTCATCGACGGCGAACCCGACGCGCGACTGTGGCTGCCGAGGATCGCGGAAGTTGGCTTCGCCGCGCTCGAGGACGAGAACGACGCGGCACGGCTGTGGCTCTACGCGCTCACCGACCTGGCCGACGACCCCAAGGCGCGACCCCACGTCATTGCATTCACGGAGGACGTCCACGGCTACATCGCCGCGATGCTCGCCCGGGCGCAGGAGGCCGGCGGCATCGCCAAGGACCTCGATCCCCGTGCAGAGGCCTGGATCTTCCTGTCGATCGGCATCATGCGATCGATGTCTCGCCGCCTCGACGGAATCGTCGACGCGGATTTTCCTGCGATCCTCGCCGCCCGTCAGGCCTGGTACGCACGAACATGACGGGCACTCATCGACTGACACGCTGATCAGTCTGCGATCGCGCCGATCACCGAATCGCCGGCGAATGGATCGACCGAGGCGACCGCTCGCGTGGTGGCCACCGGCGCGCCGCCGGCTGCGACACGCTCCGCAAGCGCCGCGTTGCGAGTGCGCGAATCCACCGTGCGAACCGCGTGGTTGAGCGCCGCACGCTGGCCCACGCACACGCACAGCCGCTGCGCACGAGTGACCGCAGTGTTCACGAGCGAGCGGGTCAGCATGATCCAGTGACTCTTCGCCACCGCGCAGATCACCGCAGGCGCCTGCGAGCCCTGCGATCGATGCACGCTGATCGCATAGGCGAGCATGAAGCTGTCGAGCTGGTTGCGCGGCACCTCGATCGTGCGTTCATCGCCTGACACGTCGATCGTCGCGATGCCGTCCTCCGCGTCCCATGCGCGCAGCACGCCGACCTCGCCGTTCATGACCTCGAGGTCGTAATTATTGCGCGTCTGGATGACCCGGTCGCCGACACGCAGGTCCTTGACCCCGATCTTCTGCCCGTCTCGATTGAGCTTCCACTGCAGCTTGGAGTTGAGCACCTCCAGCCCGCAGGGACCCTTCTTCATCGGTGCGAGCACGAGCACGTCGCGCATCGGGTCGAGCCCGTACTTCTGGGGGATGCGCTCGGCCGCGAACTCCACGATCGTCCGTGCGACGTCCTCGGCCTCGTTGCGATGGACGAAGAAGAAGTCGTCGTCGAGTTCCTCCGGATCGACGCCCAGCTCGACGCTCGCGTCGCTTCGATTCTTCCAGGGCTCCTCGCCCGCCACGATCCGATGCGCGTTGCGCACGATCATCGACCGGGCTGCCTGACGGAAGATCTCCGTCAGCCGGACGCTCGGCACGCAGCCGGACTCGATGAGGTCGTCGAAGACCTTGCCCGCGCCGACCGGGGGCAGCTGGTCGGCGTCGCCGACGAGCACCAGGTGCGTCGTGGGCCCGATCGCGCGCAGCAGCGCGTCGGCGAGCTTGAGGTCGACCATCGACGTCTCGTCCACGATCACGAATCGAGCGGTGAGCGGGTTGCCCTCGTCGTGCAGGAACCCGCCCTCGGAGGGCGCCCACTGCAACAGGCGATGGATCGTCTGCGCCTGTGCGCCCGTCGCTTCCTGCAGGCGCCGCGCCGCCTTGCCCGTCGGCGACGCGAGCAGGTATCGCTCCTGCTCGCCGTCGAGCCGCAGGTCAGCGTCGTTGATGACCTGCAGCAGCAGCTTCACGAGCGTCGTCTTGCCGGTGCCGGGCAGGCCGGTGATGAGCGAAATACGCGACGTCAGCGCGTTCTCGATCGCCTGCCACTGCCCGTCGTTGGGCACGAAATCGCCGCTCGTCGGACGTGGCGGGAGCTCGACATCGACTGCGGGCAGCGTGGAGAGCAGCTCGCGAACATGGCGCGCGAGGCGCTGCTCGATCCAGTACAGCTCCTTGAGGTAGTACCGGCGACCGTCGTCGGTGACGTCCATGACGAGCTTGTTCTCGCGTACGAGGTCGCCCAGCTGGGCCTCGACGATCGAGTCGAGTCGCTCGGCGTCCTCGCCGTCCATGGACTGCGCATCGACGTAGGCACCGTCGAGGCCGTCGAAGAACAGGTTGTCGCGCACCATCGTCGCGAGTTCCGCGTCGTGCAGGAACACGTGTCCCTGGGACTCCGCCTCCTGCAGGCAGTAGACGATGCCCGCCTGGATGCGTCGCGGACTCTCGAGCGGCACGTTCATGTTGCGCGCGATGCGGTCGGCGATCTTGAAGCCGATGCCGCGGATCTCGACCATGCAGTACGGATCCTCGGTGAGTCGCTCGAGCGCCGTGTCGCCGTACTGCTTGTGGATCTTGGACGCGATGCCCGTCGTCACGCCGTGGGAGGTGAGGAACAGCATCACGCGACGAACCGCACGCGCGTCTTCCCACTTGGAGATGATCTCGCGGATCTGCTTGGCACCCATCTTGCGCCCGGACGGCGTCCGTACCGTGAACAGCACCTGCGGATCCTGGTCGATCTGCTCGAAGGTGGTCTCGCCGAGCGTGTCGACGATCGCCTTCGCCCAGATCGGCCCGATTCCGTGCACGCTCGATTCGAGGTACGCGATCATCCCGACCTGCGTGTGCGGCTGCGACGCCTCCGCGTGATCGACCTGGAACGACCAGCCGTGTTCGGGATGCTGCTGCCACTTGCCACGGCACGTCAGGTGCTCGCCGACGTGCACGTGCGTGAGCCCGCCCTTGAGCACCACCTTGTTGTCGGCCTCGTCGATCGCGCGCAGGATCGCAAAGCTGCCGTCGGCGTTCGCGTACACGACGGCATCGATCGTTGCCGCGACCTGGGTCGCGGTCTCGTCGGCCGGCGCGGGCGGGAGCGCGCGCTTGCGGTAGAACTCAAGGTCGGGCGCGCCACGGCGCGCGCCACCCGAGCGGGTGCGCTTGGGACCTGCGGACATCTGGGGCATTGTAGAAGCCTCCGGGGCTGCATCGCGTGCCGGGGCAGGGCGTGCGATGCGATTGGCTCCCCCCACACCTAAGCGCGAGCGTCGGATGCAGCTGGGTATCCACGTCGATTGAGACGCGCTTTCGGGGGTTCGGACAGGCTCCCGAAGACTCCCGCACACGCGAGCGTGCATGGGCGTGACAGCGGGGTAGCTTGATGTGTGCACGGCGAGTTGGAGACGGGAGTAGGACGAAGCCCGGACCGCTGGATGCGTGATCGACAACCACGCGCCACATGCGGACGGAGTGGACGAAACCGCCGCCAACTCGCTGTCGTTCTTCCCTGGACCCTCGACCCGCGATCGAGCTTCGCGGCGGGTCGCCACACCGAACCTCGCACGTTGCGGAGGTATCCGGCCAGCCGCCTGTCCCACCCCTTGCCGCGGCGTGCGTGGACCCCTATCGTTCATCAGGCAGCGAGTACGGAGCGCCGAAGGTTGAAGCTCCGCAGAGATGCACCGCAGTCACTCGGCCCTCGGGTCGGATGCTTGTGAGGTATGTCAGCGGAGTGGACGACGGCGTCACCGGCTCGCTGCACCTCTTCTGCGGCGATTCCTGCCGCCCCTGCGCCCGGTCGTCCGGCGCTCCCCCTAGTCTCGCGTGACAATCCCGCGTGCACTTCTTCGCGCGTGGAGTCATCTCATCACGCAAGGAGTCGCCTCGTGACGTCCGTTCATTCGCTTGGATCCAAGCTGCTCGCCGAGTTCGTCGGCACGTTCTTCCTCATCGCCGTCGGAGTTGCAGTGATCTTCGCGAGCGGTGGCGACCTGCTCGCGATCGCACTGGGACACGGTCTCGTGATCGGCATCGGCGTGACGGCGGTCGGTCACATCTCGGGGGCCCACCTGAATCCCGCGGTCACCGTGGCGATGGTCGTCTTCCGACAGCAGTCGATCGGAGAGGCGCTCGCGTACCTCGCCGCGCAGCTCGCCGCGGCAATCCTCGGCGCGCTCGTCGTCGTGTGGGGGTATGGCGTGGATGCGTCCTCGCTCGCAGCCCAGACGCCGCAGCTCGGCGAAGGCATCAGCGCTGGTGGCGGCTTCCTGCTCGAGCTGATCGGCACGTTCCTGCTTGGCTGGACGATCTATGCCGTTGCTGTCGATCGCGACGGCGCGTTCTTCAAGGTCGCGGGATTGCCGATCGGCTTCGCGGTCACCGCCGGCATCCTGTTCGCCGGTCCGGCCACGGGTGCGGCGCTCAATCCCGCCCGCTGGTTCGGCCCTGCGCTCGTGTCGGGCACCTGGGATGACGCGTGGGTGTGGATCGCAGGGCCGACCGTCGGCCTGGTGCTCGCCGCCGGCGCCTACCTGTACGGCATCAAGCCTCGTCTCGCCGGCCCCGCCGCCCAGCCCGACACCGTCTGACTGCCTCCCGCATCGCACGGTCCTCGGGGGTCGGTTCGGACACAGGGTCCGGACCGACCCCCGGCCGTTTGTAGGCAGGCCGACATACGCACAGGTGCCTGCGCGGCACGATCAGGGCATGAACCTGCTCACGATGGTCCCGAATCCTGCAGATGCCACCGACGACGTTCCCGTCGCCGCCGATGATCGACCGCGCGCGGTGATCAAGGGCGAGCTGCTCCAGGAGAGCGAGATCTTTGCCGGCCTGACCGACGAGCAGATGAAGCGCGTCGACGAGCTCACCTCGATGACCCAGTGCGAGCGCGGCAAGGTGTTCTTCTCGCCGGAGGACACGCCGGGCACGATCTACTTCCTCAAGGAAGGGCGCGTGCGGCTGTACCGGCGCACGCCCGAGGGCAAGCAGCTCACGATCGCGGTACTCGATCGTGGCGCGGTGTTCGGCGAGAGTCGGATGATCGGCCAGAACCACGCCGGCGTCTACGCCGAAGCCGACGAGCACTGTCTGCTCTGCGTGATGCCGGCGGGCCACCTCGAGGTGCTCGTCACCGAGGTCCCGATGGTCGGCCTCAACCTGCTCAAGTTCGTCGGACAGCGACTGCAGCGCACGACGGAGCTGGCGGAGGAGGTCGCGTTCTGGAGCGTGCGCCGCCGCCTCGCGCGCACGATCCTCGAGCTCGACGGTCGCTACGGGCACCCGACCATGGGTGGCGGACGCATCGTCAACAAGACGTTCACGCAGTCCGACATCGCCGAGATGTGTGGATCGACGCGCGAGACCGTCGCCGAGCTCATGAGCGCGCTCAAGAAGCAGGGCATCCTGTCGACTCGCCGCCGCCGCATCGTCATCGAGGACCACGCCGCGCTCGAGCGACTGTCGACCGAGCAGTAGCTCCGGCCAGTGGGGTCAGGGCACGCGCGGGGCGTCGTCACGCTCGAACTGCGACGGCGGCTTCTTCTCGCGCGGGCCACGCCCACCGTTGCCGCTACCCACGAGCATGAGCACGCCCGCGAGCACCAGCAGCGACGGCAGCACCCATTCGAGGGGCACGTCGACATCCGTGACGTTGGACAGGCCCCACAGCACGCCGAGCACGACGAGCACGGCGGCGGAGGCGATCGTCCAGGGGTTGCGTCGATCCATCAGGCAACGCTCCTAATAGTCATCTTGGTTCTGTGGCTTGAGTTTTTCCTGGAGCGCCGCGACGTCGATCTTCGTGGCGTGTCGCTTGTCGACCGGGATCTTCTTGAGCGAGCGCACCTCGATCTGCGCGGCGACGCCGAGCGAGCGCAGCACGCGGACCGTGGCCTCGGTCGCATCGCGACGATCGAAGCCCAATGACGGCTCGACCGCGAGCACCGCGGTCGCGTTCTTGAATTCGCGATCGGACCCCGTGAACCTGGGCATGCAGATCGCCGCGCGCTCGACTTCCGGCAGGTCGGTCACCGGCGTCTCGATCTCGAGCGACCACCAGCGGCGGCCCTTCATGGTGAAGCCGCTGCCACGTCGGCCGAGCAGCCAGAGTCCGCCGTCATCGCCGCGACGGGCGATGTCGCCGGTGCGATGCCAGACGCGACCGTGCTCGTCGGTGATCTTGTTCTCGCGGACGGCCTCGGGGTTCTGCCAGTACTCGCGATTGACGTGGTCACCAGCGACGATCACCTCGCCGGGTGCGCCATCTGCAACGGCCCAGTCGGCCAGCACCGTTCCGGGTTCGACGACGATCGGACCGCGCATCGGGCGGATCACGAGCAGGTCGACGTCCTCGACCTCGTGGCCCACGTAGATGCCGCCGTGCTCACGCATCGCGTCGCGTCGTGTGAGCACGTCCTCTGCGGATGCATGCGCGATCGGCTCCGCCTCGGTCGATCCATAGAGCGCGGTGATGCTCGCGTTCGGCAGGACGGCCTTCGCGGACTCGAGCAGCTCGGGCGTCACCGGCCCACCGCCGGTGTACACGCGCTCGACGGCGGCGAGCGGGGAACGGCCTGGTGCTCGACCGAGCTGGCCCAGCGGAGCCGGGCTGAGCGCCATGATCGTCGCACCCGATCGCGCGACGAGCTGGTGGAACAGCTTCGGATCCGGCATCGGGTCCTGGCCGACCTTGTCGGGCGGCAGTACGGTCTCGACTCCGCGACCGAGGTTGTGGAGCACCACCACCGGCAGGTTCGTCCACACGCGCGCGTGCTCCGCGTCCGGCACCTGGCGCGCGAGCGCGTGATGCTGGGCGAGCAGGATCTCGTGCGTGCGGTTGGTGCCCTTGGGCGTGCCGGTGGAGCCCGTCGTGAACGTCACGAGGGCGGGCTCGTCCCGGTCCATGCGGGCGGTGTCGAGCACGTGCTGGTGCGTGGGGGTGCGCAGCAGGTCCTGGAAGCGTTCGGCTCCGGGCACACGGCGCGTACCGGTGGCGACGGCGATGTCGATCTTTCGAAGCGCGGGGCTCAGCATCCGAAGCAGGAACGCCTTCGGGATCCCGACGAACGCGTCCGCGTCGACGAGCTGGGCGGCCTGTTCGATCATCTTGCGGCCGCCCCACGGCTCGATGAACGTGGCGACGGCGCCCAGGCGCAGCACCGCCAGCAGCGTCACGTACAGCTCGATGCTCATCGGCACGAACACCACGACGCGGCTGCCGCGCCCGATGCCGCGCTCGCGCAGGCCACCGGCGGCGGCGCCCACGAGCGCATGGAGCCGCTCGAAGGTGATCACCTGGTCGGTGCGGCCCTGCTCGTCCAGGCGCACGAACGCCGCACGGTCGGCGACCGTGTCGACGAGTTCGACCATGAGCCGCGCGACGTTGGCATCGGCGGTCTCGATCTCGGTGGAGGCGTCGGAATCTGTCATCGGTCTCCGCATACCCGCCCACGGGCGGGGAGGCACGTGCTCACGCGTCGAGCTTGAGCGTCACGTAGGAGCGGTACTCGACGCCGCCGGCGAGCGCGGTGAGCTCGCGGGAGCGATTGTTGCCGTGCATGAGCATGTTGCACACGCGCGTGTGGCCGGTGTCGAGCGCGGCGCAGTAGAGCGCGTGCTGGATGAGCAGCGTGATGCCGAGCTGGCGGTAGGGCTTGGCGACGCAGATGGTCTTGACCATCACCGTGTCGGCGCGCCACGCCTCGCGCAGAGCGCGGACCTGTGAGCGCAGGCCGCGGCCCTGGAGCGCGCGGGCGGCGCGCGACAGGTCGCGAACGCCGAACACGTAGCCGGCGAATTCGCCGTCGGGTGACCATGCGGTGAACACGTAGCGCGGGTCGACGCCTCGCTTGACGCCGGCGTACATGGCCTGGAAATCGTCGAGCGAGATCGGCGTGAAGTATGGCTGGCGCGTGAACTCCTGCATGCTCATCGCGTGCGCCTTCGCCATCAGGTCGTCCCATTCGCGCATGCGAAGCTGGCGAACCTTCCAGCCTTGCTCGATGAGATGCCTGGCGACCGGGCGCGCCATCTCCATGGTCTCGGTGGGCGATGCGATCTCCGCGCTGAAGTACGTCTCGTCGCGCGTGAAGCCGAACGCTTCCCACTGCGCGATCGCGTGATCGGGCGTGACCGGCTCCGTCAGCATCGGATCGCGACCGTCGCCCGGTCCGTCGAGGAACCGGTAGCCGTACCACGTCGAGAAGTCGATGGGTCCGACGATGCGGTGCGCGTCATTGCCGCGCAGCCATGCCGTGGCGAGCTCGAGCAGTGCGTGCGCGGCGCTCTCGCCATCCTCGCCACCTTCGCACTCCCACTGCCCGACGAGTCCGACCTGGCGGCCGTCTTCATCGTGCTGTGCCGGGTCGAGCATCGCGCTGCAGCGTCCGACGTCGCGCCCGTCGATCGTCGCGACGAAGTGTCGGGCGGAGCCGGTCGCGTACCATCCGAACTCGGACGTGAGGCGGTGGCGCATGACGTCTTCTGCCTGTGGCAGGCGCAGCGGCGTCTCGCGCTGCAGGCGCATGCCGACCGCCACGAAGCGGTCGACCATCGCCGCCGGACCGTCGACGTCGAACGAGCGCACCGTGACCCGAGAGGTCGACGGCAGGACCTTCGGGATGACGATGTCATGCCGTGCGGTCGTCGGGCGAGTCACAGGTTCCATGCTGCCACCACCGTTGCTGCGGAGACCGCCGCGAGGGAGTTCGCGACGAGGTAGGTCTTGCGGAAGGTGAGGGTGCGCATCGAGACGGTGTCGCCATTGCCCAGGTCGAGTGCGTGGCAGCAGCCCATGCCGTGCAGCGTGACGTTGCCGCACGCCGGGCATGCGCGTCGTGCACAGGCGGTGGCGGCGAGGGTGATGAACGCGGCCACGCCTGCCGCGCATGCGAGGAGCACCGCGGAGATCTCCATCGTGGCAGCGCCGGTGGCGGCGGCGGGGCGCATCGCGGCGAACGGCACGGCGAGCGCTGCCGTCGCGCCGACGGCGGCGAACATGAGCTTGCCGACGGTGGGCGCGTGCTGCCACGGATCGCGGATGGTGACGAGTCGGCGGATGCGACCGAAGCGGAACGATCGGTGCTGGGGCAGCACGAATGCAAGCACGGCTGCCTGGCAGGCGATCGACGCGAGGTAGCCGATGTAGAGCGCGTTCTGGATTCCGCGATCATCGAACGAGGCGTGCAGCAGGACGAGCACGACCGGGACGGTCAGGCCGATCAGCGCGGTGCCCATCTCATAGCGCGCCTTCGCGAGCCTGCCGGGAACGGGTGTCAGTCGCTCGTACGCGATGAACGTGACCACGAGTCCCGCGAGCGGGGGCAGCCAGGCCCAGCCGCCGAGGATGAGCACGGTGTAGACCGACAGCACGAAGGCAGCTGCGCCGCCGCCGGTCGCGGGGCGGCGCCACTGGATCGCGAATGCGGTCGCGGCGATCGCGACGATGAGCGATGCCTGCTGGCCCAGGTCGACCCACGACAGCTCGAGGTAGCGGTCCAGGAACAGCAGCGTGCCGAACGGGACGAGCAGGTTGTCGAGGCCGTGGACGCTCACCGATTCGTAGGCGGTGGACAGTGCGGACACGAGCATGCCGACGGCGAGCGCGCGAAGCGGGTCGACGTCCAGGCCGACCGCGAGTGGCACCGCGATGCAGATGAGCGAGACGAGGAAGAACGCGCCGCTGCCCTCGAGCGAGCGGAAGTGTCCCGGAACGACTTCGTACTTGTGTCGTCCCCAGCGCTTGCCGACGACCGCGCCCATCGCGTCGGCGCAGGCGAGCACGAGGATCGGGATCGCATACTCGAGGTATTCGCCGTTTCGCACGTCGAAGACGAGGAAGTACGTCAGCCACGCGGTCACCGGATACCAGAGCACGCCGCCGACTCCGCGTCCGACTCCGTGGACGCCCTGCAGCAGGCCGGTCACGTGCGTGCCGAACATGAGCCCGGCGAACCCGGCCGCGAGGATGAGCACGGTCCACGAGCTCGAGATGAACGCGGGAATGAGCAGCACCGCCATGCCCGACCCGATGTGCGCGAACTTGCGCGTCAGCTCGGTGGGCAGGCTCGTCGTGCGCTTGAGCACTTCGGCAAGCACGAGCACGGCGATCGCGATCACGCCGATCGTCAGCGTGCCGAGCACCTCGTGGATGATGAAGTCCAGATTCATCGTGCGGCCTCCGGATCGACGACGGTGTCGACATGGAAATCGCGGTAGAGGAACGAGCGGTCCGCATCATGCAGGCGCATCGCGAGGTCGCGGTCGGTCGTGACGGCGCCCGATGCGAGCAGCGGCGCCGGTACCTCGCGTGGCACCAGGTTGTTCCAGTAGGCGAGCTTGGCGCCCGGCGTCGAGGTGCGCACGATCGCTCGGTACACGCGTTCGTGCAGGTCGTCCGACATCCACTCGAAGATGTCACTCAGGTTGTAGCCCGTGAACGTTCCCGGCTCGCACGTGCCCAGGTAGCCCTCCATCTCGGCGCAGACGACCTCCAGGTCATCGAGCCGGTTGCGCAGCGTCTCGAAGTGCTGCGGCGCGAGGTAGGGATGACCATGCTCGAGGTCGAGGTAGCGACCGAACAGGATGTACTGCAGGAAGGGGTTCGTCGACGGGTCCAGCTCGACGAACGCGTGGTAGGCGCGCTGCGAGTAGTGCTTGCTGACGTTCAGTTGCACGTGTTCGAAGAACGACTTGTCGCGCCCGAGCTTCGCGATCACGGCCTCGGAGAAGAACATGCGGATGAGCACCTGCCAGCGCCGGTTGTTCCAGCGCTCGTGCCAGAACTCCTCGCGCGCCAGACGCGTGCGCGGCTCGAAGGCCGCGCGTGTCGTGCGGCGACCGTGCAGCAGCGGGTGCACGCGCGTGCGGAAGATCCGGAACATGTTCTCGAGCTTGCCGACGTGGATGACGCCCTGTGCGATGAGCTGTGGCTGCGAATCCCACCAGTCACGCGCGTCGACGGGCAGCTCGGGGCGCACG
>JBBQUY010000036.1:0-33042 GCA_038212015.1 Gaiellales bacterium
GAAAATCGTGTCGCGGAGCACCGACCCCTCGAGCCGTTCCCGCGACTCGCGCGTCGTTCCTGACGACAGTGTTGCGAGACACGCCTTTCGTCAGGATCGACGCCAAGCCGGCCACCCTCGCGCGTCGTTCCTGACGACAGTGTTGCGAGACACGCCTTTCGTCAGGAGGGACGCGGCGATCGCGGCGGGCGCGGCGGGCGCGGCCAGAATGCGCTCGTGCGGTCGACGTAGGCGTCCCACTCGGCGTTGCCGGCGCGGCCGCGCTCGGCGAGCGGAACGCCGGAGCCGTAACGCAGGAACCACCACATCACGATCGGCCCGATGATCGCAGGGATCACGAGCCACTCCGCCGACGTGTCGAGTGCGCCCGCCACGCCGAACAGGCCGAACCCGATCCACGTGATCGCGTCGCCGGCGTAGTTGGGATGGCGGCTCCACGCCCAGACGCCGCGTGTCAGATACCGAGGCGACTCCTCACCCGCGGCGCGGCGCGCCAGGAATCGCGACAGCTGCCAGTCGGCGGTGGCCTCGAGCAAGATCCCACCGAGCACCAGCACGATCGCGAGGTAATCGAGCGCACCGAGCGTCGACGCTCCCTCGTGGACCGCTGCCGCAATGAGCAGCGGCTGCACCACGACCAGCGCGATCGCTGCCTGCAGCACGAACACCTGCAGCACGGATCGCACCACCCATCCTCTCCCCCAGCGTTCGCGCCACTGCGCGTAGCGACGATCCTCGTCCTCGTGGCTGAGCCAGCGACGACCGATGTGCAACGCCAGGCGCGTCGCCCATCCCACTGCCAGCACGAGGACCACCGCGGCACGTTCGGTCGTGGAGAATCCGCCTGCCACGACCACCCCGCCGACGAGCAGCGCAATCGTCGGGAAGATCGGGCCCCATGCGACGTCGGCGATGTCGTTGCGACGCATCAGGATCGCGGGAACGCTCCACACGAGCGCCCACGCGAGCGCGATGCATGCGGCGCCCGCGACGACCGCGAGCCAGGTGTCGCCCGGTCCCATGCGTGCGTCGTTCCCCCGACCGCTCCGACTCAGCCCTCCTCAGCTGCGCGGAACACGAGGAAGAACACGAGGATCGCGAGAATCAGGCCGACGATGCCACCGACAGCCGTGCCGACGAATCGTGCCAGCAGGAACGCGATGATCAGGACCAGAACGAACCACAGGAATCGCATTGAGTCTCCCTGGACGGGACGACCGAGCGCGTCCGTGGCGGCAGGGTAGCAAACCGGCTCCGTGCGGTAGGAGCGCTTCGATGCAATCCTCACGCGCGGTTCGTTTCCTGTTCGCCGTCACGACCTTCGTCGCGGCGGCTCTCGTCTTCCTAGTCCAGCCGATGGTCGCCAAGCAGCTGCTGCCGGTGTTCGGCGGCACCCCGGGCGTGTGGAATGCGTCCGTCACGTTCTTCCAGGTGGCGCTGCTCGTCGGGTATGCAATCGCGCACGTGTCCCTGCTCGTGTTCGGCGTGCGCCGTCAGCCACTCATCCAGATCGGCCTCGCGGCCGTCGCGCTCGCGTTCCTGCCGTTCGCCGTGGGTACCAACGCGACCCCACCAGCCTCCTTCCCCCACGCCGTGTGGATCGCCGTGCTGCTGGCCGTGAGCGTGGGCGTGCCGTACCTCGCGGTGACGACCGCCAGCCCGGTCCTGCAGCGCTGGTACGCGGCGATCGGGCAGGACGATTCCGCCGAGCCGTGGTTCCTGTACGTGGCGAGCAACGCCGGCAGCCTCGTCGGCCTGCTCGCATTTCCGGTCCTGCTCGAACCGCGGCTCGACACGTCCGGCCAGGAGCTGGTCTGGGCGGCCGGGTTCGCCGCATACGTGGCATGCATCGTGGCGTGCTCGCTGATCGTACGTCGCCGTGCGGTGGCCGACGATCCCGACGCGGCCGAGCATCGGCTCGCGAGAGTCGGCGTCGTGCGAGCGCTGCGCTGGATCGCGATCGCCGCCCTGCCGGTGACGCTCATGCTCGGCGTGACGACGTACGTGACGACCGACATCGCCAGCGCACCGTTCATCTGGGTGGTACCGCTCGCGCTGTACCTGGTCAGCTTCATGGTGACGTTCGGACGACGCTGGCGCGTGTCGCCCCGCATCGCCGGGTACGCGGCCGCGGCCTCCGTGCTGCTCGTCGTGCTGCTCGAGATCGATCGCCTGGAGGTCAGCGAGTTCGCCCGCGTGGGTGCTCACCTGACCGCTGCGTTCCTGGCCGCCGTGCTCGCACACTCGGTGCTGTACCGGGACCGACCGCCGGCCCAGCAGCTGACGACGTTCTACCTGCTGATGTCGGTGGGTGGCGCGATCGGCGGGACGTTCGTGTCGCTCGTGGCCCCGACGACCTTCAACGACGTGTACGAGTATCCGCTGCTGCTCGCGCTCGTCCTGTTCCTGCGCCCTGCACCGGGCTGGTCGCCGAGCTCGGGGATGCGGCGCGGGTTGCTGCTCGTCGCCGAGCTGGCCGTGGCGGCCCTGCTCGCGATCGCGCTCGCCGGCGCCGCGATGCAGGACGAGTCGCTCGAGGTCCGCTTCGTCTCCGACGGGTGGCTGCTCGTGACGCTCGTCCTGCCATTCGTGCTGCTCGCCCGCCGCGCCGGCATCGCCCTGCTGCTCACCGTGCTGCTCGGGCTCGTCACGTTCGCCGAACCCGAGAACCCGCTCTATCGCGAGCGCAACTTCTTTGGCACGACGCGTGTGATCGACGAGAACGGGATCCGTCACATGAAGCACGGCACGACCCTGCACGGCGGACAGCAGCTCGATCCCGCGAAGCGTCGCGAGGCGACCACGTACTACTCCACGGAAGGCCCGTACGGCGACCTGATCGAGTACTTCCAACGTGACGAGGATTTCGACGAGGTCGGCATCGTCGGTCTCGGCAGCGGCGCCATCCTCGCGCACGCTCGAGACGGCCAGCGCTTCACCTACTACGAGATCGATCCGGTGGTGATCGAGGCCGCCAACGACGAGGACCTGTTCACGTGGATCTCCGACTCGAACGTCGACGTGCGCATCGTCGAGGGCGACGCACGCAAGCAGCTCGAGGACGAGGAGCGAAGCTACGACCTGCTCTCGATGGATGCCTTCTCCTCCGACGCGATCCCCACGCACCTGATGACCGTCGAGGCGATGCAGCTGTATCTCGACCGGCTCAATCCCGACGGCGTGCTCGTGATGCACATCTCGAGCCGGCACCTGGACCTGCTGCCGGTGGTCGCGGCGAATGCCGAGCGGCTCGGCCTGGTCGGCCTGACGCGAGCCGATCACCCGTCGGACGAGCGAAGGCGGGATGGCGCGACGTCCTCCCAGTTCGTCGTGCTCGTCGAGGACGAGGATCGCCTCGCCGGATTCGCGGACGATCCGAACTGGCGGGCGCTGCCGGATGCGGACGTCGATCGCGCGTGGACGGACGACTTCTCGAACGTCGCGGAGACGATCAAGTGGTTGCCGGGTTGGCTGTCCTGAGCCGTGACGGCGCGGGTCAGCTGGAGCGCGTGATGCGTACGAGCCCGGCGAGCTCGAGTGCTGCGCGGGCGGCGTCGCGACCGACGTTGTGGCCACCGGGCGCGGTCTGCGCGCGTGCCTGTGCCTGCTCGACGGTGTCGCACGTGACGAGGCCGAATCCGACCGGCAGGTCGTGGTCGAGCTGCACGCGCACGATGCCGTCGGTGGCGGCGCGGCACACGTAGTCGAAATGGGCGGTCTCGCCGCGGATGACGCACCCGAGCGCGATCACGCCCGCCACGCCATGGCTTGCCTCGGCGAGTGCGTTGGCGGCGAGCGGCAGCTCCACCGCACCGGGCACGCTGACGGCGCGAATGTGCTCGGGGCGGGCGCCGGCTTCGATGAGCGCCTCGACCGCGCCCTGGAAGAGCGCGTCGGTGATCGCGCCGTTGAAGCGACTCACGACGATCGCCCAGCGCGAGCCGGCAGCACCGGTCGGACCCGACTCGGCCGTCACGCCCTGGTGCGAGAACGCCCCCGGACCGGCCGGCGCGTGATCATGCCCGTCAGTCGGCATGTCAGCGGGCGAGGGAGGGCTCGCGGACTTCGCCGTTGCTGAGCGCGGCGTCTTCGAGCAGGTGGCCGAGCCGGTCGCGCTTGGTGCGCAGGTAGCTGCGGTTGCTGTCGCTGGACTCGACTTCGTGCGGCACCCGCTCGGTGACCGGCACGCCGTAGAGCTCGAGCTCGGAGACCTTGCGCGGATTGTTGGTGAGCAGGCGCACGCTCTCGACGCCCAGGTCGCGCAGGATGTGCGCGGCGGCGTGGAACTCGCGCGAGTCGACCGCGTGGCCGAGCTCGGTGTTGGCGTCGACGGTGTCATGACCGTTCTGCTGGAGCTCGTAGGCGCGCAGCTTCTCGACCAGGCCGATGCCGCGACCTTCCTGCTGCAGGTACACGAGCACGCCACGTCCGGCCGTCTCGATCAGCTCGAGTGCTCCTTCGAGCTGCTCACCGCAGTCGCAGCGCAGCGAGTGGAAGATGTCGCCGGTGGCGCAGGAGCTGTGCACACGCACGAGCACGTCGGCCCCCGTCACGTCGCCCTTGACCAATGCCACGTGCTCGGTGCCGTCGACCTGTG
Organism: Gaiellales bacterium; assembly: GCA_038212015.1. Classification (GTDB taxonomy): domain Bacteria; phylum Actinomycetota; class Thermoleophilia; order Gaiellales; family SKUG01; genus JAGQUL01. Next base: position 4,598 of record JBBQUY010000036.1, read on the forward strand.
CGCGGTAGCCGACGACCTGGAAGTCGCCGTGGCGCGTCGGCAGCTCGGCGCTCGCGGTGCGCTCCAGGTGCAGCTCGGTGCGGCGGCGGTACTCGACGAGATCCTTGATCATGATCATCTTGAGGTCGTGCTTGGCGCAGAACTCGACGAGGTCCGGGACGCGGGCCATCGTGCCGTCGTCGTTCATGACCTCGCAGATCACCGATGCGGGCTGCAGGCCGGCGAGCTTGGCCATGTCGACCGACGCTTCGGTCTGGCCGGTGCGCTCGAGCACGCCGTTGGGCTTGGCGCGCAGCGGGAACACGTGGCCGGGGCGATCCAGGTCGCTCGGCTTGGCGTCGGGCTTGGCGGCCACGCGGATCGTGTGCGCGCGGTCCTCGGCGCTGATGCCGGTGGTGACGCCCTCGGCGGCCTCGATCGTCACCGTGAAGGCGGTCTCGAAACCGGCCTTGTTGTTCGGCGCCTGCAGCGGCAGGTCGAGCTGGTCGATGCGATCGGGGCTGAGCGTCAGGCAGATGAGCCCGCGCGCCTCGATTGCCATGAAGGTGATCTGCTCGGCCGTGACGTGCTCGGCCGCGACGCAGACATCGCCCTCGTTCTCGCGATCCTCGTCATCGACGATGACGACCATCTTGCCGGCACGGTAGTCCTCGATGGCGGCTTCGATGGACGCGAACGGGGAGTCGGACATGGAGATGCCTTGCCTGTCTTCGGGGGACCAGTGGCCTGCGGGGAGCGAGCCTGTTCCGGACCCGGGGGCCGAGTAGCGAAGATTCTATCGATTCTGCGGGATCAGGCGTGCAACGTAGCGGGCAATCACGTCCGCCTCGAGGTTCACGAGGTCGCCGACACGCATGCTGCCAAGGTTCGTGCGGGTCTGCGTCTCCGGGATGAGCTGGAGCCGAATTCCCGTCGAATCCAGCCCCATTACGGTCAGCGAGGTGCCGTTGACGGTGATCGAACCACGGTCGATGCAGTACCGGTGCACGTCCTCGGGAACGTCGATCTCGAGGTCGAGCCAGCGACCTTGGGGCTCGCGCACGGTCGATCGAACGGTGCCGACGGCGTCCACGTGCCCCTGCACCAGGTGTCCGCCGAGTGGATCCCCGGCGCGCAGCGCGGCCTCCAGGTTGACGCTCGCGCCGGGCTCGAGCGAGGCGAGTCGCGTGTGCGCGATGGTCTCGGGCAGCACGTCGAACGAGAGGCGGCGCGTGGCGACGGGCGGCGAATCCGGGTGCGTTGGCAGGTCCTCGGGAGCGGGCTCGGAGGTGACGACGGTCAGGCAGCAGCCGTCGACCGCCACGCTCGCTCCGAGCGCCTCGTCGATGCCCGGGGCATCCAGGACCAGCCGGTGGGGCTCGAGCTCGATGATGGTTCCGCGGGAGGCGACGATGCCGGTGAACATGGCGACAGACTAGAGCCTCGAGCCGGGCGAGGCCGTCACCAGGTCAGTACTTCAGCGGCGTTCACCGCGGTGGTTCGACCCTTGGCGATCGCCTCGAGCATCTCGAGATTCGACTGCACGCGACCCATCTCCGCATAGTCGGGGTGCTGTGCATAACCCGGATTCGGATCGCTGGGATTGAACCCGCTCATGCGCCGAACGTTGCGCTCCAGCAGCTCGGTCGTCGACGCACGGATCGCCGTGGTCATGTCGTCCTCGGGGAGCGCCTTCAGCCGCGTGCTCGCGTCGACGGCCAGGTCACGCATCGCAGCCAGGATTCCTTCGAAGCCGGCGGTCTGGCGACCGAGCACCGCGACCGCCACCGCGCCCTGCGTTGCCGAAGATCGATCGGCGAGCAGCCGGAAGACGTTCGAGCGGTCGCTCGCAAGCAGCTCGACAGCCTGCGGTGAAGGAGCGCCCGCTTCGACCTGATCGATCGCAGCGACGAGCCGAGCCTGGTATCCGGGATCGTTCGCACGCCTCCAGACGTCGAACCCGAATCCGTCGAAAGCGACCTCGGCGACACGGAGCCGTTCGGCGTAGGGCCGGTCGCGCAGGATGCCGAGCACGTTGGTCTCGCCCTTGAGCACGCGGTGATCGTGCGGCGTTCCGAGCCCGTCGGCGATCCGGGCGGCGGACGCACTGATTCGCGCGACGCGGTCGGGATCGGTGCGCTCCTTCCAGCCCTGCAGCCAGCTCGGCATCGGGAACACCGCATCGGCGACGCGCAGCTTCGCCTCGTACTCGAAGCCCTGCACGAGCTCGTCCAGACGTGTCCGCTCGTCCCAGAGCAGCAGCCTCGCGTCATCCGACAGCTCACCCGCAGTCGCCTCCGCCGCTGCGAGCACGACGTGGCGCGAGCGTTCGGGCTCCTGAGCCGTCCACAGGTCGCGCATCACGCCGCCGTTGAGGGATCCCTGCATCGCTCGCAGGATTCGCGCGCGTTCGCGGAACGGGCGCCCGTCGAGCACCTGCGTGAGCTCCGGCCCAAGCTGGGACAGCGCGGCGCGCTGCTCGGCCGAGAGCGCGCCCGCCACGGCGGCATCACCTGCTGCGCGCAGCCGCGCCGGGGTGTTCGCGTCGCTGACCAGCATCCATGCCGCGAACTCACGGGTCGTCGGGCCGAGCGCTGCGCGAGCAATGCGCTCATGGGTGTCGGCGGGAAGCTCCCGGAGCAGCTCGTCGAGCCTCGGCGCCTCGGCGGCGAGGGCATCGGCGTCGCCCGCGCGTGCGGGCGCGCCAGAGATGATCCGATCGACGGCTGCCGTGACGTTCGCGCGATGCACCGGATCGTTGGCAAGACGCCAGGTCGGAAACGCACTCGGTGGCATGAGCTCGTGAGCGAGTCGTGCCTGCTCGGCGAACGGCCGGCCGGCGATGAGCTCATCGAGCCGATCCGTTTCCAGACGCAGCACGGATCGCGAGTACTCCGACGGGTTCGGGCCCAGGACATCATCGATCGCAGCACCGACCTGTCGCTCCCAGTCGGGTGCGTTGGCACGCTCCCATTTGGCGAGCGCGGCCGGGAGGTGCTCGTGCTGGATCGCCTTGTAGGCGCGCTGCTGGTCGTAAGTGCGCCGGGCCAGCACCGGTTCCAGGTGTTCACCTTCGATCCGAAGCAGGAAACGCTGGTCGCCGTCGGCGGTTCCGGCGAGCGTCGCGTCGATCGCCTCATCCAGCTTGGCGCTCCAGCCGGGATCGTTTGCACGCATCCAGTCGCTGCGCTCGGCGTGGAAGAGAGCCTGGTCCATGATCCGGACGCGCTCCTCGACGGGACGAGCTGCCACTGCGGCGTCCAGTCGCGCGCGGTCCGAGGCGATGAGCACCTGTTGCTCGAACTCGAGCGTGCGCCCTGCGGCGGCCGATTCGATCGCGTCGTCGACCAGGTCATCGAACTCGGTGTCGAAGCGCCGCAGCCATGCGAGGTACTCGGGTCGCGCTCCGTTCGTCATCGTGCGGGCGACGGCTCGTCGTTCGGCGTTGGTCCGATCGGGCAGCATCGCGACGAGCTCGTCGAGTTCGTCGACGTGCATCTCCAGGAGCCGCTTCTGCAGGGATGTCGCGTTGCCCGAGATCGCCGCTTCCATCGCGTCGGACACGATCGCGACGTGTTCGGGATCGTGGTGTCGACTCCACAGCATGTGCTGCGCCTCGGTGGTGTAGTCGACGGGCTGGTCGAACACGTTCGTGCCCCGCGCCCGATCGATGATCTGGTTGCGCAGACTCGAGTGCGAGTACCCGTGCTTCACCTGCAGTCCCGTGAGGTCGCCGACCTGGTCGGCGTCGATCAGCGCGCCGAGGTCTCGCCAGTGCGCCTCGTCGAGATCGTCGGGCCAGCGCCGCAGCAGGTGCAGGGAGCGCTCGCGGATCGCGGCTGGTCCCTCCGCTGCCGCTCGCCACGCCCGGAAGTAGCGGTCCGCGACCGGCACCGATTCGCGATCCCCGAGACGGACCGCGTCGACCACGAGCCGCAGCTCGGGTGCGTCGTACACCTCGCGCGGTCCGACGAGGGTCGTGCCGAGCGGGTCCGCAGCCAAGGCAGCAGCCAGGTCGTCCCAGTCGCGGGGTGTCAGCTCGGCGGCGGGGCGGTGGAACAGTCGGGGGCCGAGCGCGTCGAGCGCGGACGCTCCGTGTGCTGCCTGGTTTCTGGAGAGGTCCGCGGCCTCTCGGACGACCGTCGCTCGCGCGATTTCGACCGCATCGTCGGAGACGGCCACCAGCGCGCCGCGTGCGGCGGTGGTCATCGCGTTGGACATCCCCCCGAGCAGCATGACCCCCCGATCTCGCGCTCGTCTGGATATCGAGGCATCACCCGCCAGCGTTGCAGCATCACCAGGTCAACACTTCCTGCGCGCTCGTCGCGCTCGTGCGGCCCTTTGCCACGGCTTCGAGCAGCTCGAGGTTCGACTGCACGCGACCCATCTCCGCGTAGTCGGGGTGCTGGGCGTAGCCGCGGTTCGGATCGTCGACGTTGAAGCCGCTCATGCGCTTGATGTTGCGGTCGAGCAGCTCGGTAGTGGACGCGCGAATCCCGGCGGTCATCTCATGCTCGGGAAGCGCCTTCAGCCGCGTGCTCGCATCGAGCGCAAGGTCACGCATGGCTGCCTGGATCCCCTCGAAGCTGCTCGTCTCGCGACCGAGCATCGCGACTGCCACCGCGCCCTGGGTCTGCGGTGAGCGCTCCGCGAGGTGACGGAACACGTTCGTCCGGTCGCTGGCGAGCAGCTCGGCGGCCTCGGGCGAGAGCGTGCCGGTCTCGACCTCGTCGATCGCGGCGATGATCCGAGCGTGGTACTCAGGATCGTTCGCGCGCTTCCAGTACTCGATCGAGCCGCCGTCGAGCGCGATCTCCGCGACCGGCAGCCGCTCCGCGTACGGGCGGTCGCGAACGATGCCGAGCACGTCGAGTTCGCCACGAAGGACACGCATGTCGTGGGGCGTGAACGCACCGTCGGCGATCGCGTTCGCCGACTTCACGACGCTCGCGACTCGGTTGGCGTCGTTGACGACCTTCCACTCCTGCAGCGAGCGACTGTCGAGGACGGCGTCGGCGATGCGCAGCCTCGTCTCGTAGTTCGCTCCGGCAGTGAGGTCGTCGAGTTTCGCGTGCTCGCCGCGGAACAGCAGTCGCGCGTCGTCGGACAGCTCGCCGACGGCCGCCTCGGCCGCTGCCTGACGCTGGAGCCTGGAGAGCTCCGGTTCGAGCGCGGCACGCCACCCCGCTACCCACTGGCTCGCGGTCCCGTTGCTGTTGACGCGCGCGATGATCTTGAGGTTGTCGATCACGGACCGCCCGCCGAACACGACGTCCGGCAGGTCCTCACGGAGCCAGAAGAGCGTTCCGGACGCCCCACGATCGATCGTGCCTGCGATCACGGCATCGGCTGCGGCGTTGAGGTTCGCGACCCTGTTCGGATCGGCGCGCTGCGCCCACTCGGTGTACCAGAGCGATCCCTCCCCGAGCACGGCCTTGGCGATGCGCTGCTGCATCTCAAAGGGATGACCAGCGGTGAGCTGGTCGATGCGATCCTTCTCCTGAATGAAGATGATGCCGTCACCCTCGGCCTCGGGCTCGCCCTCGATGACCCGCTGGACAGCGGCATCCACCTTGGCGCGGTTGGCGGGGTTGTTGCCGAGGTTCCACTCGTAGTATTCACTGCGGTGCAGGAGCGCCTTGGCGAGCGTGTCCTGCTCCGCGTAGGTTCGACCTGTGGCGAGCTCCTCGAAGCGGTCGGCGAGCGTCGGCAGGATCGCCTTCGACCGCTCCGATGGCGTTCCAGCGAGCGCCTCGTCGATCGCGGTCGCGACCTGCACGTCCCAGTCCGGTGCGTGCTCCTTGAGCCATGCCAGGTGCTTCTCGGAGTTGTCGCCGAGCCGCGCAGTGAAGTACCTGAGCTGGTCCTCGTACGAACGGCGCGCGAGGATCGCCGGGAGACGATCGCCTTCGGCGTCCAGCAGCGACGTCGCCTTCCACTGGTACCCACCGGTCATGACCAGGTCGATCGCATCCTCGATCTGCTGGGGGAACGTCGGATCGTGCGCTCGATTCCAGTCGTTCAGGGCCGGACCCCGCAGCACGGCGTTGATGATGCGGTTGCGCTCCTCGAAGGGGCGCCCTGCGGTGAACTCGACGATGTCGTCCCTGACGGTGCTCACCAGCGCGCTCTGGAGCGACGTGATCGCGTTCTCGTCCGCGACCTTCGCGGCCAGTGCGTCATCGAGCATCGCCGGATACGCTGGATCGTGTCGCTGGATCCAGCCGGCGAGTGCGTAGACATCGCGATTGGCGACGTGGTACACCACGTGGTGGCGCTGGGCCTGCGTGAGCCCGGAGGACAGGCGGGATCCCAATTCGTCGAAGCGCTCCGATTCGAGGCGGAGCGTCCAGTAGTGGTCCCGTGTCCATGGCCCCTTGATGGATGCATCGACGGCAGCGTCCCAACGTGCGGGATATTCCGGATCGTGGTCGCGCACCCAGCGGTGGAAATGGATGTCCACCTGCTCGCCCACCTCGGATCGAGCGCCCTTCGCGAGGTCCACGATCGACTGTCGCATGCCGTTGAACTCGCGGCGTTCCATCGCGGGGACCTTCGTGAGGGTGCCCGTCGGGTCGGCGTCGACGAGAGCGCCGAGTGCCTTCCAGTCGTCTGCAGCGAACTCGTGCGGGTTGCGCTTCAGCAGGGTCTGCGACTGCGCACGAATCGCATCCGGGCCCGATTCGACGGCGCGCCACGCGGCGAAGTAGCGGTCGGCGACGGGGATCGATTCCCGGTGTCCGAGCTGGATCTTGTCGACGACCTGTCGCAGGTCCGGGGCATCGAACAGCGTGCGCGGGCCAGTCAGGATCGTGGCATCCGCGTCCGCTGCGAGGGCCGCGGCAAGCGACGACCAGTCGGCGCCGGGCACGTCCGCGGCAGGGCGATGGAAGAAGTCCTTCGAGATCGGTGCGACGAGCGCATCAACGCCCGCGCGCACGTCGACGGTCCCGACGTGTGCGGCACCTGCATGAGCAGTGGCGAGCGATGCCGCGGCCTCGTCGAGCGTGGTCCCGCCGAACGTGAGCAGTCCGGACGGAGCGGTCGCCGCGTCGGCGGCGACGGCACCCAGCCCCGAAGCCAGCGCCGAATCGCCGGCATTGATGATTCCCCCGAGCGCCATGATCCCCCGATCCATCAGTGCTCACCGGGGTATCGGGGTGCCGCAGTGCGGCGTTGCAACTCGTGCGACGGGCGACTACGCCACGTCGGCGCGATGCGTGAGGACCTGGGAGTCCTCGACGGCGACGGCGCGCGGATCGGACGTGCCGTGGACACCGGCGGTAAGTTCGTCGGCGGACTCCATCCCGGCGCGGTCAGCGAAGATCGCCACCACGAAGAGCAGCACGAAGGAGGTGAGCGTGATGAGTGCGAGCGTCAGATCTTCCATCTCGGTCTCCGTCCGATGCCAAGGTCGAGCCGCCGGGTTGAGCAGGCAGCTCAGCCGGCGCAGCTCCGGGCGGGCAAGGACGGTAGCTGCGTTGAAGGTTGTGCCACACGACCCCCCGTATCAAACCGGGGTCCGAGGCCAATGCGCGGCCGCCCCGCAGGCCGTTGCAGGGTCGAATCATGCGGCTTCGCGACACGTGCGGGCTCGCATGCGGCTCTGCTGACGGTACGCCGCTGTCGCGCTCCGAGTTCACCAACTCGTGAAAGCGACGCTGCGATGCGGAGAATCGCCAGTGCCTAGGTACCTAGGGCGCGTGGCACGCGTGACTTAGGTAATTCCACCGACTCGGTAGACAGCGCGGCATGAGACCTTGATGTTGCAAGGCAGTGAGGCACCAGCCGCCCGGAGCGTTCGGGATCACACGGAAGGGGCCCGCGAGCGCCACTCAGGCCCACGGATGGGCAACCGGATCGCCAGTCCGGGGAGCGGCGGCCGCCAGGCGGAGACGGACTTCGCTGCCACGCACGGTTCACGGCCGGAGATCGTCGACCACGGGGGACGCCGCCCCACGGTCAGCACGACGATCACGCCACCGGCACGCCTGTGAGCTCGCTCACACGAACACCGCTCCACCGGCACGACGCCGCGGAGCGGCAGGTTTTCGACAACGCTCGTCCACGCACAACTGTCCCACAGCACGCACGTCCACACACCGCCACGACACGTCCCACGTCCCAAACGAAGGCTTCGTGGCACTACAGCCCGATCGCACATGCCGTCCCACACCGGCGCGATCAGGTACCAGCAGCCCCGGCCCCGTCCACCGTCCATGGACACAGCGGTCGGGGTTGCAATTCTTCAGTCGCCAGATGCGCCGGGGAACGTCCAGGCCGGCTGCAGCACGGCGTGGTGCATCTCGTCGTCGCCGCTCGGCTGGGCGGGCTGCTCGAGCGCCGCACGCACGAGCGGGTGATCCAGGTCGAGCCCAGGTTCGGTGACGGGCGCGTCGAGCGGCGCGATGAAGGCGTAGAGCGAATCGACGAGTTCTGCGTCCATGAACGCATCGAGCAGCGTCGGGCCCGCCTCGAGCAGCACGTCGTTCACGCCGCGTTCGGCGAGCATCGCCAGGCTCGCGGCACCGATGCACGGATCACCCGGACCGCATTCAGGCGCGCGCCATACCTCGACGCCGGTCGCGCGCAGCATCAGCTCGGCCTCAGGCGGCGCGTCGTGGGCGCACACCACGATCACCGGCACGTCACTGGCTGTCCGCACGAGTGCGGAATCGATCGGGAGTCGCAGCGACCGGTCGTATACGACGCGCAGCGGCGGCACCGGCGTGCGATCAGCGAGCGGGCCGCGCACGGTGAGCTGCGGATCGTCGGCGAGCACCGTGCCGATGCCGCACGCGACCGCGCCCGAACCCGCGCGCAGGTAGTGAACGAAGGCGCGGCTGTCGTCGCCGCTGATCCATCGGCGTTCGGGATCGCCCGTCGCGAATCGGCCATTCGCCGTCATCGCCCACTTGGCGGTGACGTAGGGGCGCCCGCGCAGGTGCACGGAATGAAAGCCGGCGTTCTGCTGGAGCGCTCGGCGTTCGACGGACACTGGCCCGCGCGCAACGTCGATGCCCGCGGCGCGAAGTCGCGCTGGTCCGACGCCGGCCGTGTCCGGGTTGGCGTCGCTGCTCGCGTACACGACACGGCGTACGTCGCGCTCGATGATGATGTCGGTGCAGGGCGGCGTCTTCCCGTGGTGGCTGCACGGCTCGAGCGACACGTACAGCGTCGCGTCGGCAGGTGCCGGGCCGCGCACGTCTTCGAGCAGCGCGCGTTCGGCGTGCGCGGCGCCGCGCCGCACGTGGTGTCCGCTCGCGACGATCGTGCCGTCAGGCATCGCGAGCACCGCACCCACCACCGGGTTGGGGCGTGCGCCGGGGCGACCGAGCTCGGCGAGCTCGAGCGTCTTGTCGAGCATCGCGCAGTCGAGTTCCGATTCGGTACGCGGCACGCACGACGCGCCGATGCACTCGTGCCCGTCACCGTTCACGAGGCGGTCTCCGCGCGTCGGAAGCGGGCGATGAAGAACCCCTCGGTGTGGTCGCGCTGCGGCCAGGTGCGAGCGGTGTTCGACGATGTCGCGATCTGGGCGAGCGCCTCGGGCAGCGCGTCGGGCGCGAGCATCGCGGGCGCGGCCTGGGCGATCGCCTCGTCCTCCTCGCGCAGGATCGAGCAGGTCGAGTACACGACGACGCCACCTGGCTTCACGAGCGACGCGGCCGCGGCGAGCAGGCGAGTCTGCAGCTCCACGAGCTCGTCGATGCCCTCCGCCGTGCGCTTCCAGCGTGCGTCGGGGCGAGCGGCAAGCACGCCCGTGCCCGAGCAGGGTGCGTCGAGCAGCACGCGATCGAACGTGCCGATCACGGCCGGGTCGAGCTCGGTGGCGTCGCCGACCTGCACGCGGATCACGTCAGCGGTGCGGGTGCGCTCGGCCAGCGCACGGATCGAGTCGGCGCGGTGGTCGTGCAGGTCGATAGCGACGACCTCGCCCTCGGCGCCGACGAGCGTCGCCAGGTGCGTGGCCTTGCCACCCGGCGCGGCGCACATGTCGAGCACGCGTTCGCCCGGCTGCGGGTCGAGCGCGATCGAGACGAGCTGCGAGGCAACGGACTGCGGCACGAGCTCGCCATTGTCGATTCGGTCCGACAGGTGCGCGGTCGGACCTTCGACGACGAGCGGCTCCGCCTGCGCACCAGTCACGGCAGCGTTGACGCGGAACGCCGCGGGATGTCCCTCGTTCTGCGCCGCGAGCGCCGCGATCCCGTCTTCGCCGTGACTCGCGCGTACGCGCCCGACGAGCCACTGCGGCATCGACAGCATCGTCGCGAGGTCGGCTTCGTTGGTCGGATCGAGCTTGTCGAGGATGCCGGCGCCGTCCACCTGGGCACGGCGCAGGATCGCGTTGGTGAACGCGGTCGCGCGTTCTCCGACGACGCCGCGCACGAGTTCGACGGCCTGGTCGACTGCGGCGTGCGCGCTCGAGGAGCCGAGCCGTTCGCCGCCGGGACCGGTGGCCTGCTGCAGCTCGAGCAGTTCGTAGACGCCGATGCGCAGTGCGTGCAGCACCGGCGGGTCGAGCTTGTGCAGGGGACGCTTGCCGAGCGTCGCGATCACGTGGTCGAGGCGCTTGGCCTGCTGCACCACGCCGTAGGCGAGCCGTTGCGCGAACGCGCGCTCACGCGGGTCCGCATCAAGGCCGAGCTGCTCGACCACGCCCGTGAACGACCGATCGGTCCAGGCGTCCTCGTCGAACGTTCGGTGCACGGTCAGCCACGCAGCCCAGCGAGCCGGGGTGACCTTCGTCGGTCGCTTGAGGCGTCGCGCCTTGGTGCGCTGCGAGGGGATCGGCTTGCTCACGACAGGCCCGTCATGAGGTCGGCGGTGATTCGGGTGCGGTCGCCTGCTCGAGCGGCGCGCGCAGCCCGCGCAGCCAGTCGCCGGCAGCCATGCGGCGCTTGCCTGGCGGCTGCAGCTCGAGCACGTCGAGCGCCGCATCCTTCGTTCCGATGAGCAGTCGCTCGCTGTCATGCCAGATCGCACCGGGGCGACCGGCAACGCGCTCGTCGGTATCGGTCACGCGCGTGCGCCAGATCCCGAGCCGCTGCCCGTCGACGTTGAGCCAGGCGCCGACGTGCGGGCTGAGCGCGCGGACCTGGTCGTGCAGGTCGCGCGCGTCGCGGGCGGGGTCGAGCATGCGGTCGACGGCGGTGATCTTGTGTGCGTACGTCTGGCCAGTGTCGGGCTGCGCCTCGAACTCGAGCGTTCCGGCATCCGCACGCTCGAGCGCGTCGAACAGGATCCGCGCGCCGGCAGCTTCCAGCTTGCCGAACACCGCGCCTGCATCGTCGTCCACATGGATCGGCACGCGCGCACGGATCGCGATCGGGCCGGTGTCGAGGCCCGCTTCCATGCGCATGATGTCGACGCCCGTCTCCGTCTTCGCGTCCATGATCGATCGCTCGATGGGAGCGGCGCCGCGGTACTCGGGCAGGATCGAGCCGTGCACGTTGAGCATGAGGAACTCGCTCAGCAGCGGCTCGCGCACCATCTGGCCGAATGCCGCGACGACGAACGTCGTGATGCCGAGCTCGCGGTACAGCTCGAGCAGCTCGTCCTCGTGCATGCGTTCGGGCTGGATGAGGCGCACGCCGCGCTCCTTGGCAAGCTCCGCGACGGGCGGGCTGGCGAGCTGCTTGCCGCGCCCCTTGGGGCGGTCGGGCTGCGACACCACGAGCACGAGGTCGTCACGACCGGGGCGACCGTCGCCCGGGCCGTCGAGCAGCGCGCGCAGCATGGCGGCGCCAAAGGGTGCGGTGCCTGCGAAGCCGATCGGCATTCGTGTCGCTCCTGCCGTTCGGGTCAGGGTCGCGGGCGCAGGCGCGCCATCGCGTTCGCGCGGGATTCGTCGTCCTCGACGCGGTCGATCATGAGCACGCCGTCGAGGTGGTCCATCTCGTGCTGGAACACCCGCGCGTAGTAATCGTCGAGCTCCCAGACCTTGTTCTCGCCGGTGGCGGTCTTCGCCTCGACCTTGACCGCGACGGGGCGGCGCACGGGCACGCGAACGTCGTCACCGAGCGACAGGCAGCCCTCGATGTCGACGTCGGTCTCGTCGCTCTTCCACGTAATCTTCGGATTGACGACCGCCTCGGCGGGGCCCTCCTCCGGCTGGAACGTGAACAGGCGCAGACGCAGGCCGAGCTGTGGTGCGGCCAGGCCGATGCCGTAGGCGTCGCCCATGATGCTCGTCATGCGCTCCACGAGGGCGATGAGCTCGTCATCAAACTCGGTGACCACGTCGCACGGCACGCGCAGCACCGGGTCGGGGTACTGGCGCACGTGGCGCAGCGCCATCTGGCGGCGCTGCTCCTGCTCGGGCGGAAGGCGGTCGTCGCCCTCGGCCGTTTCGGTGCGGGATCGTCGCTTGGTCGCGGAAGAAGCCATGCAGCAAGGCTATCAGGCAGACCGTCGTAGCTCGCGATGAACGACTGACGAGCACGCGATCCGATCACTAGGGTGATCGCATGAAGCTGACCAAGCACGCGACCCGCAACCGAGCCCAGTGGAACGAGTGGGCCGACGACTACGTCCCGTCCGCCGAGCGCAACTGGGCGCCCGACGCGAAGATCACGTGGGGCATCTGGGACATCCCGGAGTCCGAGGCGAAGCTGTTCGGTCCGGCCGGGATCGAGCGTTGTGCAGGCTCGGTGGCGATCGAACTGGGGAGCGGTGCGGGGTATGTGTCGGCGTGGCTGGCGCGCGCGGGTGCGCGGGTGACGGGCATCGACATCTCCGATGCGCAGCTCGCCACGGCGCGCAGGCTTCAGGAACAGCACGGACTCGACAACATCACGTTCATCCAGGCGAGCGCCGAGGACGTGCCGCTGCCTGACGATTCGTTCGACCTGGCGATCAGCGAGTACGGCGCGTGCCTGTGGTGCGACCCGTATCTGTGGGTGCCGGAAGCGGCGCGCCTGCTCAAGCCGGGCGGCGAGCTCATCTTCCTGACCAACGGCCTGCTCGCCACGCTCTGCGCCAATCCGCAGGGCATGCAGGACACCGAGCAGCTGCAGCGACCGCTGTTCGACCTGCACGCGGTCGACTGGCCGCTCGATGATGACGACGACTCGGTCGAGTTCCATCTTCCGCACGGGAAGTGGATCGACCTGTTTCGCGACAACGGCCTCCAGGTCGAGCGGCTCGTGGAGCTGCAGGCGCCCGAGGGCGCGTCGACGCGCTTCACGTGGGCGAACCCCGAGTGGGCTCGCAAGTGGCCAAGCGAAGAGGCGTGGATCCTGCGCAAGGCGCGGGCGTAGCCGCCTACCGCGGCATGCTCTCGGGGAACATGATCGTCTGGTGCGACGTCGCAAGGCGTTGGATGTCGATCACGTTGAAGGAGCCTGTCTGCTCGGCTCGAGCCTCCTGGCTGCGCGCGTCCGCGACGACCTGGGCGAGCTGCGCCTGGCGCGGATCGTTCGGTGCCATCACGGCTGCGTCCATCATCACGGAGAGTCGGATGCTGGCAGCAGGGTTGCTGACGCCGGACTGTGCAGCCTTCGCTTCCATCGCCGCGAGTTCGGCTCGGATCGGGTCGAGCGCGGCCTTGTGTGCCTGCGAGTAGTTCGGCTTCGATTCCAGGATGGCGAGCTGGTCACGCAGCGGCCAGTACGGACCGCCGGTCGTTGCGCCGCCGCCCTGGATCGGACCCTTTCCGGGCGGAACCTGGATCGGGCCGCCGCCACCGACGGGGCCAGCGCCCTGCATGCCGGCGATCGCCTTGCCGAGCAACGCGATGGCTTCGGTGAGCTGGGCCAGGAGACCGGTGAGCGAGCCGATTCCCACGGCTGATGCCGGCGCGGTCGCGGTCGCGGTCGTCGAGGCAGTGGCGGTGTCGCCTCCGCCTGCTGCGCCAGCAACGGCGCCGGGCGCGTTGGCGCCGCCCGCGCTGACCGGTGGCGACATCTGCTTCATGGGCGGCATGCCTGCGCCGCCACCAACTGCATTACACATGTCGTCCGTCCCGGGTTGATCGTGTAGGGGTGGTACTCGTCCGCGTCCATGGAACCACGACCTGGCCGTTTTGAACAGCAGACCCGCATCGCCGACGCACGCGATGCGGTCAGGTCAGGTCAGTTCAGGTCAGGTGAGCGACTGCGGGTCCACGTCGAGCACGACACGCACGTCGACCTTGCGGCGATCGGCCTCGGTGGTGCGCAGGAAGCGACGCACGGCGCTCGCCACGTCGACGGCGCGGGAGGTGCCGACGATCACCTGCGCACGTTCGCGGTCGTTGATGCGCAGCAGGCGGGCTGGGCCGAGCACGGTGCCGGCGTCGAGCTGGCGCATGCCACGAGCGATCGCCAGCGCCCACTGGTCGCGGGGCGCTTCGGCGCGCGCTGAAACGAGCACGCGCACCATGCGCGAGAACGGCGGGAAGCCGTGGGCCTTGCGCTCGGCGATCTCGCGCTGCAGAAAGCCGTCGACATCGTGGCTGCGTGCGAACGACAGGAATGCGTGCGCGGGGTCCCAGGTCTGCAGGATCACCTTCGCGTGCTCGGCGGTGGCGGCGCTGCGCCCGGCGCGCCCGGCGAGCTGCGCCACGAGGCTGAACGCGCGTTCTTCTGCGCGGAAATCGGGGATTGCGAGTGCGGCGTCGGCATCCACGACGACGGCGAGTTCCACGTCAGGAAAGTCGTGTCCCTTGGCGACCATCTGCGTGCCGGTGAGGATCGCCGGGCCGGGTTCGTTGAACGCGTCGAGGATCGTCGAGACCGCGCCTCGCGTTCGCACCGCGTCCGCGTCGAGGCGATGCACGGGCGTGGACGGCCAGCGCTCGGCGAGCAGCGACTCGATGCGTTCGGTGCCGGCACCCATGCGTGCGATGTCACTCGATCGACACTCCGGGCACTGCTCGGGCACGGGCTCGTCGTGGCCGCAGTGGTGACATGTCAGTCGCTGACGTCGCGCGACGCGGCCATGGATCACGAGTGACACGTCGCACTTGTCGCAGCGGAACGTGTGCCCGCATCCACGACAGTGCAGCGCGACCGCGTAGCCGCGGCGGTTGTGAAGCACGATCACCTTGCGGCCGCGGCGCAGCGTCGCGTCGATCGCGTCCTGCACGGGCACCGACAGCGGATAGTCGTCATGGTGGTCGCGAAGGTCGACCAGTTCGACGGGCGCGAGGCGGCCGCCGCCCGGGCGTTCACGCATCACCACGTGTCGCTTGATGCCGTGCCAGCTTTCCGGGCGCGGGGTGGCGCTGCCGAGCACGAGCCGCGCGCCCTCGGCAACCGCGCGTCGATACGCCACGCGTCGCGCGTCGTAGCGCGGCTCGGAATCCTGCTTGTAGGAGCCGTCGTGCTCCTCGTCGACGACGAGCACGCCGAGCGGCTGCACCGGCGCGAACACCGCCGAGCGGGGGCCGACGACGACGCGTGCCTCGCCGCGCGCGATGCGTTCATGGGCGGCGGCGCGCTGCGCCTTGGTCATCGCGGAGTGGAGCACTTCGACGATCCCGGGAAAACGCAGCAGGAATCGTCGTGCGGTCTGCGGGGTGAGCGCGATCTCGGGCACGAGCACGATTGCGCCCTTGCCGTCGGCAAGCGCGCGGGCGATCGCCTCCAGATACACCTCGGTCTTGCCGGATCCGGTGATGCCCACGAGCAGCGTCGCGGGATCGTCGGCCAGGTCGTCGCCCTCGCCCTCCCCTTCCCCCCAGATGCGATCGACGGCGTCCAGCTGCGCGCGCGTGAGCTCCACGAGCGAGCCACCAGCCGCAGCGGCCTTGGCAGCGGCGACGATGTCCACGCCCAGCTCGTCGCTATCTGCGGAGTCCGAGTCGAGCTCGTCGAGGAACTGGTCCTCGATCGCGAGCACGCCTGCCTCGGCGAGCTTGCCGATCGTCGCGCGCGTGGTACCGACGCGCTCGAGCAGCGGCGCAAGCGCGGTCCAGGCACCGGGAACGCGCTCGGCGATCTCGCGCTGGCGTTTGGTCAGGTCCGCGCCGCGCAGGTCGTCGGCGAGCCGGCGCACGGCCTGCTGGCGGCGACGGTTCGGGACGGCGCTCGCGCGTGCCTGGGCGGCGAAGCGGGGGCCGACGACCAGTGCGAGCGCCATCGTCTTGGCGCAGCCGTACTGGTCGGCGAGCCACTCGGCAAGGCGCACGAGTGGGGCGGGCACGGGCGGTGCGTCGACGATGCGCGCGACGGGCTTGAGCGTCACGCCGGGTGGCGGGGTCACGTCGAGCGCGGCGACGACGCCGACGCGTGCAGCGTTTCCGACGGGCACCTGCACGATCGTGCCGACCGCGACGTCCGCGGCGAACGCATCCGGCAGCCCATACGTGAACGGGTCGTCGAAGGAACGCGACGGCACGAGCGGGTAGACGGCGACCGCGCTCGACATCGGGACCTGCGGCGCTACCGGGGTCGTCGCTCGAGTTTCCTCGGCGGGCATGTCGAAGAGCGCGTCAGGCACGACGCACACGATAGCCGACGGGCAGCGGGACGGATCGACCGACTACGCGGTCACGATCTCGTTTGCGGCGGCGTGCTTGAGCTCCTCGACGCGGTCGAGCGCCTCCCACGGCAGGTCCAGGTCGGGGCGGCCGAAGTGGCCGTAGGCTGCGGTCTGGCGGTAGATCGGGCGGCGCAGGTCGAGTCGCTCGATGATCGCTGCGGGGCGCAGGTCGAACACGTGGCGGATCGCGCGCTCGATGTGCACGTGGTCGATCGTGCCGGTGCCGAACGTGTTGACGTTGAGGCTGACCGGGCGCGCGACGCCGATCGCGTAGGCGACCTGAACCTCGCAGCGGCGGGCAAAGCCGGCGGCGACGACGTTCTTGGCGACCCAGCGCGCGGCGTAGGCGGCGGAGCGGTCGACCTTGGTCGCGTCCTTGCCGCTGAAGGCGCCGCCGCCGTGGTGGGCCGATCCGCCGTAGGTGTCGACGATGATCTTGCGGCCGGTGAGGCCTGCGTCGGCGTGCGGGCCGCCGAGCACGAACACGCCGGTCGGGTTGACGTAGACGGTGATCTCGTCGCGCCACCAGCCGTCGAGCACCGGCTTGATCACGTGCTCGAGGATGTCCTGGCGGATGCGTCCCTCGCTGGTGAGCACCTCACCGTCGTGGGTGCGGGCGTGCTGGGTGGAGACGACGACGGTCTCGACCGCAACGGGCGTGTTGGTCTCGTCGTAGCGGACGGTGACCTGGGCTTTGCCATCGGGTCGCAGATACGGGATCACGCCGGAGCGGCGCACCTCGGCGAGGCGCTTGGTGAGGCCGTGGGCGAGCGTGATCGGCAGCGGCATCAGCTCGGGGGTCTCGTCGACCGCGTAGCCGAACATCATGCCCTGGTCGCCGGCGCCGAACTGGTCGTGGTCGTCGCCGCTGCCTTCCTCGCGCAGCTCGATGCCCTCGTCGACACCCTGTGCGATGTCGCGGCTCTGCTCGTCGATCGCCACGAGCACGCCGGCGGTGCGCCCGTCGAAGCCGACCTTGGAGCTGTCGTAGCCGATCTGCAGGACGGTGTCGCGCACGATCTGCTGCACATCGACGTAGCTGCTGGTCGTGATCTCGCCACCGACGACGACGAGGCCGGTCGTCACGAACGTCTCACATGCCACGCGCGCCTGGGGATCCTCGGCGAGGATCGCGTCCAGCACCGAGTCGCTGATCTGGTCGGCCATCTTGTCGGGATGGCCCTCGGTCACCGACTCGGACGTGAAGAGGTACTCGTTCGGGATCGACACGCGCGTGCTCCTTGTTCGTCCGCGGCCACCCGTCTGGGGCCGCGACCTGACGCTCGCACGAGCCTATCAGCGTCCGGAATCCGCTTCGCTCGGTCGATCGGGCAGACCACGAGGCGTTCCCACGCCAGCGCTAGGTGATATCGGAGCGAGGGTCGTTCGTCTCGCCGAATCCGTGGCGACGCGCTGATGCTCACCGACGACGGTGCGGCATGCCACATCAGCCTCGCTTCCTGCCGACGAGCGTCGCGGCACACGCGCTGAGCTGGGACATCGGATCAACGTCGTCGCCGCCGCGCAGCACGGCCATGCCCAACGTGATGCGATCGGTGCCGTTGAACGTCAGCCAACCGGATCCACAGCTCGTCATGAACCATGCAAACGGCGCCCGCGGCGGTGGGCCGGCGTCGGCGAAGTCGCGGGCTGTCATGGGTTCGGGCACCCACGGATCCGAAACAGGGCCGGATGGGGCTTCGACCGAAGCACTGATTGGCATGTTGATGAGGGCCGTTCCATCTCCGAACTCGTGGATGGTCGCGTCCACTCCCGCGTGTTCGAGCGCGGCGACGACCTCGGCACGGGAACCTTCGTCAAGGACGGTGGCCATGCGAAGCACTCCACCTCCGAAGCCAATCGCCGCGTCGCCATCGAGTTCGTCGAGGAGCGGCAGCAGTTCGACGCGCCGGTCGCCGTCCTCCACGTCCTGTGCTGTGGCGTACTGGCCCGCGCCGATGGTGATGGCCCGCACGAGTTCGCGCAGGTGCTGTCCGGGATCGCTGAGCGCGACGGCCACGTCGACATCGGGACCGAGGTTGCTGAGCAGGCCAGGCTTCGTCGCGCCGAGCGTGATATCCGGCGCGAGGTCCGGCACCCACTCCGCGGACCCGACGAAGCGCGCGGTCGGGGTCGGCCCCTCGACAGCCGGCGCGAGCCCGACCCAGCCGTCGCGCAGCGCGACGAGCACGTTGGAGTCGGTGGCCCAGCGCGCGAACTCGAGCAGCGCCGGGTCGTGCTCGAATGGGCGGCGCACCTGGGTGCGCAGCAGGTCCGAGCGGAACACGAACGCGACCGGCACGCGCTTGGCAGCCTCGACCGTGAACGTGCTCATCGCCTTTCGCTCGGGCACGGCGTACTCGTCGGCGGCGCGCAGGAGTGATTTGAGGGCGGGAGTCGATCGAGCGGCGACGATCGCTTCGTCGGTGACGGCGGCTGCCTCGTACGCCACGTGTTCGGGCGCACCGCAGATCAACTCCGTGTTCGACGTCCGGCCCGGCGGTGAGTCGCAGGCTGCGAGGTGCGTCCAGAGCGAAACATCCTCGCCGGGTCCGCCGAGATCGTCGCGCGAGAAACGGGTCCAACCCGCATCACGTAGGAATTCCTCCAGCTTCCCGCGATCACGCACGTCTGCGAAGTAGAGCGTCGACGTCTCCGTCTTCCCGTCGAGGTCGAGCTCGCGCAGCGCGGTGCCGGCGGCGTCGCCGATCCACGGTTCGACGTCGTCGAGGTCGGCATCGAAGCCGCCGGTGAGGCCTGCGTGCAGCGCGCCGAGCAGGTCGTCGGCCGCGCCCTCCTCCATGTCGAGCCAGAGCTTCGAGGTCGGGTCCGTGTCATAGAGCGTGTAGCCGAGCACGTCGGCGGTCACCAGGTCGAGCGACGGCGGCAGGTCCTCGGGCGGGCCCTGCAGGCGGCTCGAGCCGGGCACGGTGCAGCCGGCAGCGATGAGTGCGCAGGCGGCGACGAGCAGCAGCACGCGCGCGAGGGGAATGCGGGAAGAGGACGGGGCGGACACGACTGTCGGAGTGTACCGACCGCCGTGCCCGCCCCGCGGAACCGATGTCGTCGAGATCAGCTCTCGTCGACGTGCAGGAACACACCGAAGTTGGCGTTGCTGTCGTCGGCTTCGACCCAGCCGACCATGCCGCCGAGTTCGACGCCTTCGCCGCTCTCGACGCCTGCGACCTGTGCGATGCGACCAGCGTCGAGCCACATCGTGCCCATCGCCTTGTCGGGACCGTCAGCAGCCTCCCACGCGTTCTTGAACGCGTCGCTCTCGCCGAGCGAATCGTCGCCGCCCCAGTTCTCGAACACGTCGAGACCCACGGTCAGTGCCGCGACGTCGTCAGACGCCGCCGTCATCACCGGGATGCCCTGGAGGTTGAGCTGCTTCGTCTCGAAGTCGCCGGACGTTCCTGCCGTCGGCGCGCCGCCGCCGGTCAGGCCACCGGCCGCACCCGCGATTTTGTCGAGCGTCTCGCCAGCGTCGCCGGTCTCCTCGAAGGCGAGCATCACGGTACCGGCCTTGAGCAGTGCCGCCGGATCGGTCGATCCGAGGCCGCCGCCCATCGCCGCACCTGCAACGCCGCCGAACAGCGCGCCGAGGCCCGCGTCGTCGGCCGCCATGGCCATCGCGAACTCACCGTCGAACGCCTTCGCCATGTCGTCGAGCGACACGCCGATCACGCCGCTGATCGCGCCGATGCCCTGCTGGATCTGGGCATTGTCCTTGCCAGCTTCCTCAGCGAGTGTCTCAAGTGCGCCGCCGAGGTCGTGGCCGCCGATTGCCAGCACGGTATTGCCCGGCAGATCGTTGAACAGCGCAGCTTCGGCGTTCTCGCCGGCTTCCTCGCCGTCGGCGTTGATGTGACCGTCGATGCGCATGCCGTCGTCCTCGGCCGAGAACGACACCGCCATCGCGCGGAGGTCCTTCAGCTGCTTGGCATTCGCGAGCGACTTGGCCTCCGGGGTCTCGTCGACGAGCTTGCGGATGCCCTCGCCGTTGACGACGACGGTGGCGAGTGCGTCGCCTTCGACCTCGTCGATGGAGTCGTTCACGCCGTCGGCGTCCTTGATCGAGTCGCCGTCGAACTCGACGATCTTCTCGAGCTTGGCGCGCGTGTCGGTGAAGACGGCGTAGTCATCGGTGTAGGCGATGAACATCTCGTCGTCTTCATCGGTGCTGTCGAACGTCTTGTAGTCGCCGATCTCCTTGCCCTGCTTGGAGTCCTGGTCCTTGGCGAAGTCCTCGAACTTCTTGACGTCCTCGAGCTCGACCCATGCGAACCACTCGGCGTCGTCGCCACCCTTGGTGACGCTCAGGAGTGCGGCGCCGCCGCTCTCGCCCAGCCACGGCTCGACGTCCTTCTCGAAGTCGACGTCGTCGGGGTTGTCCGTGGGCTCTTCGCCGCTGTCGGTGGGCTCGTCGTCGGCGTCCTCGTTGGACTTTGAGGTCGACTCGGCGATTTCCTTGTCGACACCCTTGAAGTCCTTGTCGAAGGCCTTGGCCAGATCGCTGAACTGCGACCACTGGTCGCCGCTGAAATCGGTGTCGATGGTGATGTAGCCGATGGCGCTCTTCGGCACCAGGTCGAGCGCAGCGGCGTCCTTTGCGGCTTCGCTTGCGCCCGAACCGCCAGATCCGCCGCAACCTGCGGCGATCAGTGCGGCTCCGGCAATGGCAATGGCGGCAAGGCCGCCTCGCGTCTGCAGCTTCACGAGCTGTATCCCTTCGATACTGAGTGTGTGCGGCCGTTTCCCCTTGGGGCGCACGGCCGCGTCACGGACCGGCGCAACCTAGCAGCGCACATGCCAGTCGGAAAGGTCCCGCGCGGGAAACCACGGAAACCAGCCACTCCAGCGGAGTGGCTCAGAGCGAGAACTCCCGGTCATCGGTGAATTCGAAGCCGGGCGGGCGGGTCATCATGTGGCGCACGACTTCAGGGAGCGGCACGTCGTGTTCGACGACCTGCGCCACCGCGTCGCAGATGTGCATCTCGATCCCGGCTTCCACCGCCATCCGACTGACGATCGGGGCGGTGCGCATGCCTTCGACGACCTGCCCGATGCTCGCCTTGATCTCATCGGGCGCGAGCCCTTCGGCGAACAGGCGCCCGGCGCGATGGTTGCGTGAATGCGGGCTGCGGCAGGTGACCATCAGGTCGCCCACGCCAGCCAGGCCGAGGTAGGTCTGCAGGTGGGCGCCGTTGGCGAGCCCCAGGCGCGCCATCTCGCCGAGGCCGCGAGTCATCATCGCGGCGATCGCGTTATCACCGAAGCCTGAGCCCTCGAGCACGCCTGCGGCGATGGCGACGACGTTCTTGGACGCCCCGGCGAGTTCGACGCCGATCACGTCGTCGTGTGCGTAGACGCGGAACGCGAAGCCGTTGACGACGTCCTGCACGGCGAGCACCGTGTCGCGGTTCGTGCCTGCGACGACGGCGGCGGTCGGCAGGTCGAGCATCATTTCGCGGGCGATGTTTGGACCGGAGAGCGTCACGTAGTGATCGCGGTCGAGGAACTCGGCGGCGACCTCGCTGAGGCGGCGACCGGACGGGTCGAGGCCCTTGCCGAGCGACAGGAACATCGGTGCGCGCTTGGCGAAGCGCTCGACGGTCGCGCTGAACGCGCTGGTCGGAACGGCCAGGACGATCGCGTCCCAGTCCTGCTCCGCGGCCTCGTCGACCGTCGTGAAGTGCGTGTCGTGCGGGAATTCGATCCCCGGGAAATAGCGCTCGTTCGTGTTCGACTCGCGCATCGCGTCGGCGTGTTCGGCCGTGCGAGCCGCCAGCGTCAGCTGCACGGGGCGCGGCCCGAGGATGCGCGCCATCGCCGTGCCGAACGAGCCGGCACCGACGACCAGCCAGCGAGGGTCGCCCGCGGCCATCAGCTCACGTCCGTTCGTGTCCAGTCACCGTCCACGTGTGCATCCTTGCAGACGCGCCGATCGAGGCGGACAGCAGCCACGCCTGCACCTGCTGCTCGTGGTCGCCGCGGCGGCAGTGGCGCGCCAGCGCCAGCGCCCACTACGTCGCGGATCGTCGGTCTCGCCCCGACGAAACGGGACGCAGTGCCACGCCTTCCCCCACTACGTCCCGGATCGTCGGTCTCGCCCCGACGAAACGGGACGCAGTGCGGGGTGCCGTCGCGCCTACGCTCAATCCAGCCGCAGGGTCGTCGAGTTCGGATGCCGGGGAGGATCGCCACCGTCCAAGAAGTGCAGGACGTGGCGCAGCACCCGCGACCGCGCTCGCCAGAAATCTCGAGCGCGGATCCGAAGCACGCGCCAACCGCGCTGGACGGCTTCGGCATCACGCAGGCGATCGTCTTCGGCTTGCCGTGGCTCGTCGTGCTGGCGGCCGTCCATCTCGACGTTGGCTCTCCTGGCGCGCCACACGAAGTCAGGCTCGTCGCGCGACATGCCCATGCACCCTCGGGTGTTGACGATCGGCGTGTCGACCCCGGCAGCCAGCATGTCAGCGAGCAGGTCGTCCTCGCACTGCCCGCGAGTCCCGAAGCTCCCCGACCTGACGAGGTCGATTGCTGCGCGCAACGTCGCGTTTCCGTGGCTCCGCGCGTTGACGTCCGCAATCCCTTCGAGCGAAGCGAGCGTCGCCAGGCGGAGAAAGATGCAGCGCTGGATGACGAACGCGAGCTGCCAGGCGGAGTGGTTTCGCGCGAACTGGCAACACATGCGTTCGGCCTGGGCGATCGGAATGGGTCCATCGTGTCGATGTGCGGCGGGCAGCCAGATTCCACGCGCGCGGTGGAACTCGAACGGCGACGCGGACCAGTCCGGAGCACTGATCTGTGTCGTGATGTGGATGGAGTGGACGTCCCGGTTCCATGCGTCGAGCAGCACAGCTGCGGTCTCGCCGTCCACGAACGATCCCGGTCCTGCGGCCAGCGCGCCGGCCATGCACTGCATGCGGAACGTGGGATCGTGGCACGACGGCCCGACCCCGTACGAACGGCCGACGATGGGTGCCATGAATCCCGACCCGACCCTTTGCGTGACGTGGTCGCGATCGACATCCAGTGCGCGAAGGTCGCGCGCATGGACCACGGACTCGTTACGGGCCGCGAGTTCGAGGATGATGCGATCTATCTGACGAGCGCTGCGCATGGATCGATCGTGACGATGCACATGTCACGGTATGCGCGCGGACCGTGACGATCTCGTCACGACTTCGTCACGATCGTGTGCGGCATGCAACGCCGGTCTTGCTCGAAGTCGCGCCGCGCCCGAGCCCACTGCGTCCCGGAACGTCGGCCTCGCCCCGACGAAACAGGACGCAGTGCCACGCCCTCCCCCACTGCGTCCCGGATCGTCGGTCTCGCCCCGACGAAACGGGACGCAGTCGGAATCAGAGTGGGCACGCCGCGCTGCGCGCGGGGGAAAGGCGCACGGCACACCGCACACGCCGCACGCGGCACGGCACACGGGAATGGCGCACGGCGCGCTGCGCGCGCGGAAAGGGTACTTGGCACGCTCGCGACTTGGCGCTCCAGCGCACGCGCGGGTCAGGCGCGGGAGCGGTATTCGATGACGAGGGGGCAGCCCTCGAAGCCGAACTTCTCGCGGATCTGGTTCTCCAGGAAGAAGCCGTAGGGGCGCGTCATGAGCTCCTTGGCATTCACGTACACGCGAAAGCGCGGCGGGGCCTGCCCGACCTGCGTGCCGTAGAGCACGTTGAGGCGGCGGCGCGAGCGCTTGTCGAGCGGGCCCGGGTTGCGGTCCTTGAGCTCCTTGAGCAGGCGGTTGAACTCGCCGGTCGTGACGCGCTTGGACTGCTTGTCGTGCAGCTCGATCGCCTTGCGCAGCAGCTTCTGGATGTTGCGGTTCTCGGTGCCGGACGTCGTGACGACTTCCGGGCGCTGGCGCAGCTTCTGCGTGATCGTGGCGCTGACGTCCATGAGGTCGACGTCGTTGATGTCCCATTTGCTGAGCGCGACGATGGTGGCGCAGTCGCGCTCTCGCATCGCGTCGGCGACGGACAGGTCGTTCTCGCGCACGCCCATGCTCGCGTCCACGAGCAGGATCGCCACGTCGGCGCGCTCGGCGGCCTGCAGCGCCCGCACTTCGCTGTAGTAGTCCAGCGGATCCTGACCCGAGCGCTTGCGGCGCAGGCCGGCGGTGTCGACGAGGATGACTTCGCGGCCCTCGAACTCGAATCGCGTGTCGACCGCGTCGCGGGTCGTGCCGGGCATGTCGGCGACGATGTGGCGGTCTTCGCCGCCGAGGATCGCGTTCGCGAGCGTGGACTTGCCGACGTTCGGCCGACCGACGATAGCGATGCGCACGGCCTTGTCGTCATCGCGGCGGAAGCGCGTGCCGTGCTCGCGCAGCTCGTTCACGACGATGTCGAGCAGGTCGCCCGTGTTGTTGCCGTGGTGCGCGCTGACCGGCACTGGCATGCCGAGCCCGAGCTCGAAGAACTCAACCGCGTCGTTCTCGTCTCGCACGCTGTCGAGCTTGTTGGCGACGATGCGCGTGGGGACGCGGCTCTTGCGAAGGATCTCGCCGAGTTCGTGGTCGGCGGCGCTGACGCCTTCCTTGCCGTCGACGATGAGCAGGACCATGTCGCACTCGGCAATCGCCTCGTGCACCTGGGCCTTGATCTCCTTCGCCATGTGCGACTGGTCACCGGAATCGACGCCACCGGTGTCGACGAGCAGGAACCGGTCGCCGTTCCACTCGCACTCGATCTCCTTGCGATCGCGCGTCACGCCAGGCGTGTCGTGCACGATCGCGATGCGCGTGCCGCTCAGGCGGTTGACGAGCGTCGACTTGCCGACGTTGGGATAGCCCACCACCGCGACGCGACCGATGAACTCGACCGATGCGTCTTCCTCGGCGGCCGCGAGCTCCTCGAGCTCGGCGGCGATCCACTCGGCATCTTCCTCGTCGAGGGCGGCGAGCGCAGGATCGTACAGCTCGTCGTCGAGATGCTCGTCGAGCTGGTCGACGAAGTCGGCGGCGGTGTCATCCTGAGGCGTGTCGGTGGTCGTATCCATGGGTCGACCAGCCATTGTCGCAGACATGGCGAGTCCGACGGTGCAGTGCGTCCTGCACCGTCAGTGGGGCTACTCCCAGTACTGCGCGGTCTCGGCGGCGACGAACTGCTGCTTGGCGGACTCGACGGTCGCCGCGATCGCCTGGTCGTTGAGCGGCAGGTCGTTCTCGCCCTGGTACCAGTCGATGACCGGCTGCAGCAGCTCGACGCCCGCGGTCGCGTACTCGATCGACGCGAGCGCGTTGCGCTGGACCCAGTGGTTGTCGCTCTTCGCGTCGTCGGCGAGGGCGTCGATACCCTTCTTGGCCTCCGACGCGGACAGGACGAGCTTCTCGACGGGGACGCTCGTCGCGCCGTCGGCGGGGATGAGTGCGGTCTTCGCGGCCTGGAAGCTGGTGATGGCGGCGCCGAGGTCGAGCTGCATGGTGCGGGGATCCTTGCGAGGGGACGGTGTACGACGCGGCCTGGACGGACCGTGCGCGGCGCAACCGTCTCGCACCCCGGTGATCGATACGAGATTCGTTCGACCCGTGCGGCCCGCATGACCGGACGCGTGGCCCGCGTGGCCCGTCAGGCGTTGCGGGCGATCGCGATCGCGGTGCGGAGCTGCCGTCGTCCCTCGCTGACGAGGGCGATCGTCTCGATCGCGAGCGTGTCGTTGCTGTGGGCACGATCGCCGCGCCCAGCCACGGCTGCGTGGTACTGGCGCAGCAGGTCGATGCCCTGGCGCGCGTGGTCCATCGCCCGGGCGGCGCGCATGCGAACCGCGAACGGTGTACCCGGCAGGCTGATCGACCTGAGGTTGCGGATCCCGGAGTCGGCCTGCTGCATCGCCATCACTGCGACGATGGCGCTCGGTGACGTTCGGCGGCCGCCGATGCGCGAGGTCGCGAGTGCTGCTTCGAAGCGCGTGGCTGCGAGTTCGAACAGCTGCGACGGCGACACGAGGTCCTTCGCGAGCTGCGCTCCGTAGGGCGACTGCGCCTGCGATCGCGACGGCACCGGCGACGGCACCGGCGACATGCCTGCAGCGATGTTCGAGTTGGCGATGCGCACGGTTCGAGCCCCTCCCTGGGTCGACGTGCATCCTCGACCAACTGCCGCGGATTCAGAACGCCCTCGACGGTCGTGCGGCCGGTTCTGGCCGCGACCACGGCCGTGCACGGCCGCGATTCCCCCCGGCCATGAACTGCGTCAGAAGGAGAGGTCGGTCACGTAGCCCGGATGATCGGTCGGGCTCCCGGACTGCAGCTCGTTGGCTGCGACGCCCTGCAATGCGCTCGACGTCGCGCCGAAGCCATACGCGTAGATGTGATCGATGCGGGGTCGCACGTTGCCGCGCCCGTACAGGTCGTTGGCGTGCCTCAGTCCCGAGCTCGCGAGCTGTGCGTCCGCGCTGTCGAGCTTCCCGTTGCGCCCGCCCTGCGTCGTGTTGAGGTCGCCGCCGAGCAGGATGTGGTCCTGCGGGAAGCCCGCCGCACGCGACTGGCCACCACCGGGCGAGCGATAGGAGAACTCGCCGCCCGTGCGGATTGCCCCGGCGATGCGATCGAGTTCGGCGAGCTGGTCGTGTCTGCGCTGGCTCGCGGCCATGTTCGCCATGTGGGACATGTGCGTGGAGATCACGCTGAATGCAGGACGACCGTCGGGCGGCTGCACGACGGCCACCCCGGCGCTGCGCCGCGCGGGGTCTCCGCGATCGGGGATGTCGACGTTGTGGGCCTGCTCGATCGTGAAGCCGTTGCGCGTGAAGATCGCGGTGCCGCGGCGTGAGCCGGAGCCGCCGGCGCCCGGCGTGTAGGCCATGTCGGTGGCGCCGATCAGGTGCGCCATCACCGACGTGACGGGGCTCAGGCCGGGATCGCCGACCTTCGACTGTCGATCGTTGATCTCCTGGACCATGACGACGTCGGGATCGATCGAGTTGACGTAGGCGGCGATGTCGCGAAGCCCCTGGATGCTCTCGTTCCCCGGCGTGATGCCCTTGCCGGCGGGTGCCGCTCCGTGGATGTTGATCGTGACGGCGCGGGTGCCGTCAGCTCTGGTGCGAACCTTCACGCCCTTCGGCGGTGCTCCGCCGCTCGGCGGCTCGAGCTTGCCCCGCAGGCGCGGATCCTGCTCCAGCGTGGCCTTGTCAACGACCGAGCGCACGACTCCGGGTCCGTCCTGGGCTGCGCGTGCGCCGAGCCGCCGCTTGGAACGCGACGAGGCCTGGGCCTGCGTCGACTGGGCGGACATCGACTGCGCGGGCGCGAGCTGCGTGGGCGCTGCCGCGGCCGCTGCTGTCGGGATCGCACCAAGCGCGCCACCGCCGGTCACGATTCCCGCGCCGGACAGCGACTGGGCAAGGCCCTGCACTGCGGTCGTGAGCGCTGCGATCGCGGTCTCCAGCGACGGAAACGAGCCTCCGCCCGTGATGGGAGCGTTGGTTGTGGCGGGCGGCAGGGCCGTGATCGGCATGGCGCCCGGTCCGGTGATCCCGGCGACGTTGCACATGCTCCCACCCCCCTCGCGACTGCCTGTCGGTGGCGTGCGCTCCCCGACGGGCGCACCTCGACACGTCCACCATCACCCGAAATCGGGCAATCGGGATAGGGACAACTACCTAGATCACGTCTCGCCAGCCTCGCGCAGCGCCTGGGAACGGTTCGCAGCCTCGGCCATGCTCGTCTGGGCGGCCTGCGCCATGATGTTGGCTCCTGCGAGGGCGAGCAGTCGCGTGACGACGCGCCCGTGTCGCGGCGCAAGCGCGTTGCTGAAGGTCACGACCGCGGCAGCCCAGGGTCCCAGACAGCGCGTGCAGAGGATCAGCTCCCCGACGCTCTGGCGCATTCCGCCACCTGCCGGACGCTTGGCCGCCGCGTCCACGTCGCCCGGGTCGGTGCCGGGCGCGGGCTGCACGAACGGTTCGCGAACGACTGCACCGATCTTCTCCTTGGCGACCACGCGCGCCAGAAAGAACGTCGCCAGGATCGACTC
>JBBQUY010000037.1:0-32469 GCA_038212015.1 Gaiellales bacterium
AACATGTGTGGCGCGCGAGTCCTGCGCGCGCGAGTGGATTCCGCGGCATCCTGCACGGCTACGGTCGCGAATGCGACCGTGCGCGGGCCGTGAACGGCGCGAATGCGCAGGATCCTGCCCGACATCCGCAAGATTGAACGCATTCGTCGTTTCATCGTCGGCTGGATGGCAACACCCCAACCATGACCCGTCTCACAGAACGTTTCTCAAAGTCCAGGCTGCCCGACTCGAGTGAGCTGCGCGAGCGCATCCTCGAAGCCGTCGAGCAGGCGATCGACCGCGTCGAGGACGTGGTCCAGGACGCACCGACCCCGAAGGAAGCCGCCGACAGCCTGCGCAGGCAGCGTTTCGTACGCTCCGCAGGAACGGCCATCGTCGCCGCCGGGCCGACCGTCGCACGCATGGCCAAGAGCCGCCGACTGCGCCGCGGCTCGCGACGGGCTGCCCTCGCCGCGCCGTTCGCGCTGCGCGCGCATCCCGTCCTGATGGGCATCGGACTGGCGACCACCGCCGTCACCGGCGCGCTGCTGCTTCGGCGCGCGCTCGCCAAGCGCAGCGGCAGCGAATCGTCGAGCGAGCTGGAGCTCGCGCATGACCGCTACGTCGAAGACTTCGATCCGACACAGTTCAACCTCGATGAAGAGGTCGAGCGCATGGAGGACGAGGGGGGTGAGCCCAGCGCCGGCAGCGCGGCCACCGACCGTCGCTTCACACGGTCGAACGGTCAGCGCGCCACGCGCAGCTGACGCCGCGGGTCGGTCGAGAACGGGCAGAGCCCGTCGACCGACCCGCGCATTCGATTTCTCGCGGGTCCGCGTTCGTCGCGGGCCCGCGCTCGGTGCCGGCCCGATTCGATGCCGGCCGCGCCCCACGCACATTCTCACTGTCACAAATGTGCGGATGGGGTCGAGAATCAAGCGAGTGCATGCCCGTTCAATGCACTTTCGTGACAGGAGGCTGTCACAAATGTGCGAGTGGCCTCGCGGAAGGGGCAGGAGCAGTCGTGCGCGAGTGTTGGCCGGGGCTGGCGCTACGATCCCCCGGTGCCGCCTTCTCACGATGACATGTTGGTGATCGGCCGAGTCGAGCGCGTCGACCTGCCGCGCTTCGGCCTGCTCGGCCTCGAAGCCAAGGTCGACACCGGTGCGCGCACGAGCAGCATCCACTGCGCCGACGTGCGCGTCGATGCCGAGGACGAGGATGGGCGACGCCACATCTCCTTCACGCTGCTCGACCCGGAACATCCCGACTACAACGGGCGCCGCTTTCGCGCGCGCCGCGTCGCGACCAGGACGGTGCGCTCGTCCAACGGCGAGGTGCAGGAGCGGCACGTGATCGAGGCCGACGTCGTGATCGCGGGCCGCTCGATCCGGACGAAGTTCAACCTCGCCGACCGCGAGGCGATGAACTACCCCGTCCTGCTCGGGCGGCGCCTGCTGCGTGGCAACTTCCTGGTCGACGTGTCACGCAAGCGAGTCGTCGACCACCTCGACGAAGAAGAGTGATCGGCGAGACCGCCGGCACCACCCGAACCGGCACCACCCGAACCGGCACCACCCGAACGTTTGTGACCGCATGAGCACCAAACGTTGGTCTCGTGTCCCCCCGCGTTCCCAGCCCCCCCGACCGACGTCCCGCGCCGGCACTGCGTCCTGTTTCGTCGGGGCGAGACCGACGTTCCGGGACGCAGTGGGTCCCGCGCCGGCACTGCGTCCTGTTTCGTCGGGGCGAGACCGACGTTCCGGGACGCAGTGGTGCTGGCGTCGCCGCGCAGAACGAGGCGGACGGTGGGCGCGATGGGCTAGCCGGCGCGTCCGCCCGATAGCATGCCTCCCGTGACGCAGCCCTCCGCTTCTTTCCCCGATTCCCCGCCGCCGCCGACGGCCGGCGCCGACGATGCCGCGGCTGCAGCGCGCCGTGCCACGGACCCCGGTCCGGTGACGACCCCGCCGCATGAGCCCGCCACGCCGCGGCCGCTCCGGCTGCTCGTGCTGTCGCGCCGGCGCCGCCTGTACTCGACGCGCCGCCTCGTCGAAGCCGCGGCCGCCCGTGGGCATCACGTGCGCGTGGTCGATCACACCAAGTGCTACGTCGAGGTACGCAACTCCGGCCCGACCGTGTTCCACGACGGCGAGCCGCTCACTGGCATCGACGCGATCATTCCGCGCATCGGCGCGTCGGTGACCGAGTACGGTTCGGCGATCGTGCGCCAGTTCGAGACGCAGGGCGTGTTCACCACGACGCCGTCGCTCGCACTCGCCCGCGCGCGAGACAAGCTGCGGTCGCTGCAGCTGCTCGCCCGAGACCGCGTCGCGATTCCACACACGCTGTTCGCGCGCCGCGCATCGGACCTCGACGACCTGCTCGAGCGTCTTGGCGGTCCGCCCGTCGTCATCAAGCTGCTCGAGGGCACGCAGGGCGTGGGCGTGGTGCTCGCCGAGACCAAGAAGGCCGCCAAGAGCGTGCTCCAGGCGTTCGAGGGGCTCAAGGCCGACGTGATCGTGCAGGAGTTCATCAAGGAAGCCAAGGGTGCCGACCTGCGCGTGATCGTCGTTGGTGGTCGCGTCGTCGCTGCGATGCGCCGCGTCGGAGCACCCGGCGAGTTCCGGGCGAACGTCCACCAGGGCGGCACGGCCGAGAAGGTCACCCTCACCCAGCGCGAACGACGACTCGCGGTGAAGGCCGCCAAGTCGCTCGGGCTCGAGGTCGCGGGCGTCGACATGCTTCGCTCCGAACGCGGCCCGCTCGTGATCGAGGTCAACGCCTCGCCCGGGCTCGAGGGCATCGAGTCCGCGAGCGCCGTCGACGTCGCCGGCGCGATCGTGCAGTACGTGGAGGAGAACGTCCCCAAGAAGCGCAAGCGCGACCGCGTCGGTGCCTGAGGCGCCGCTCGGCCCGCCGCCGCAGACCGGCGCTCCGCCGCCCACCGGGCTGCGCGCGCTCGCCGTCGTTCGCGGCTGGCCCGCAGCCCGCGCCACGCTCGCCGACTGGAGCCGCCGCCCGATCGCGGTCCTTGCGCCGTGGATCGCGATCGCGCTCTGCATCGCCCTCGTGCTGCTCGGCCTCGTCTGGCTGGTGGGGGCGACCTCGCCCGCCGATCCGACCCGACTGAACCTCCGGCGCCTGCTGACCGTGCACCAGGAGTGGCGCATCGAGGCATGGCACCTGTTCCGGAACAACCTGCTCGTACTCGCGCTGCACGCGATGGCGTGCCTCGCCGGCTTCATCGTGCACCTGGCACTCACCGACCCGGTCGAAGGCGAACACCCGCGCATCGCGGCGTGGTCGCGCAGCCTCGCGATCGTCGCCGTCGCGTTCGTGCCGATCGCCACGATCCTGTCGATCGGTACGCAGTCATGGGTGCTGGGCGCGCGCGCGGCAACGCTCGCCGACCAGCTGCGCCTGCCGGTTCCCACCGTGTTGTGGACGACGACCACGCACTCGCTCCCCGAGCTTGCCGCCGTGTTCCTGCCGCTCGCCGCATCGATGTACCTGATCGCGATCGGACGCCCCGACCAGCTCCTGGCCGCGACACTCGCGACGGTCGTCGTCGCCGTGCCCGTGATCGCCGTCTCGGCGGTGCTGGAGACGCGTGTGTGGCCCAAGCGACTGGTCGCGGCGCGCGACGCGAATCCGCATTTCGAGAACACGTTGATCGGAACCGCGGTGGTCGATCCGACGGACCATTTCTCGGCAACGGCACGTCTCTCTGCGGGACGGCAGATTGACGACATCGTGCACGGGGATCGCGCGGCTGCCGTTTCCGCCGCCGGGCAACACGACGGTGCTGCGGTCGCGGTGCTTCGTGGGCGCGACGGCTTCGTGCTGCACGAGCTCATTGCGGCGCGCACACCGCAATTCTGCCATCGGCTCAGCGGCATGCGCGTGGTCTGGGAGGCGATGTCGATCGATGAGCTGGCGCGACTCAAGCGGGACCCGTCGACCCCGTTCGTGCCCGCGCTCGAGGCCTTCGTCGAAGGTAGTCGCGTCATCGGCCGATCCGACCTGGAGGCGCCACCGGTGACGCGGACGTTCAAGCACGACTGCTGACGTGGCTCGGTCGTCCAGCCCGTCAGGGTCGCGCGACGACCGTCCAGGCGACCGATCCGGCGTAGGTGCCTGCGCGCTGGTCGGCTGGAATGCTCAGCTGCAGGTCGTACGCGAATGTCGTCGTGCCGGGGGCCATCGCAGCCTCCACCGTCGACGCGGTGGTGGAGAACGGTGCCCAGGCGTTGCTGGTGCCTGCGGTGCGCCATGCGAGCTGTCCGGCGGGGATCGATGCGCCTGCGCTGCCTCCGAGGTCGGTTGCCGTGGCCTGGACCATGGCGTCGGTGTCGCTCGTCAGGGTCAGTTCGAGCGCCGCGCCTGGAGTCGCCTGACCGCTCCCCGCCGGCCCGATGGCGCGGGCGGTTCCGATGTCGATCGTGCCGAACCCGGCTGTCTGGGTTCCGGACGTCGTGCGCGTCGTGTCGTCGTAGCCGAGTGCCGTCATCGCCATGCTGATGCTTGGCGCGCGCACGGCGAAGATGCCGGTGCCGCTCGCCGCTGAGGTATCCGGGTTCGTGACCGTCACGGTTCGTGGCCCGATCGTGGCGGCTGAGTCGACGTCGACCGTCACGTCGATGCGTGTGGCTGACACCCACGTCGTCGCGGTCACCGTCACGCCGGCGCCGAGATCGACCGTCGCGCCCGATGCGAAGCCGCTGCCGTTGACCTGGACCGTTGCGCCGCGCAGCGCCTGCGGCAGGTCCCCCGGCGACGTGGAGATCACGTTCATCGGAGGCACGGGCGCGGTCGGTTCGATGCGTTCGGCGGTGGTGTCGACCTGAAGCGTCATGCTGGTGGAGTTGTTGCCGCTTTCGCTCACGAGGCGTTCCCAGACTTCCACGTACAGGTATTCGCCGGCTGCAAACGTGATCTGCGGCATCGCGAGGTCGACGTAGCTTCCCGTGGTCGTCGTCGTGGATCCGACGTCGGTGGCTCCCTGCGTCCACGTTGACAGCGCCGTCGCACCCGGCTGGATCGCGCCGGCTCCCAATGTCACCTTCCAGGCGCGCACCGTCAGGAACCCAGAGTGGGCTCGTTGCGCGCTGGTGGTCAGGTGTGTGCGCCAGTTGCCGGCAGCGAACGTCTCGCCGGGTGCGGCGTCCATGAGCCAGCCGCCGCCGCTCGGCGCGGCCGGGAGCGCGGCCGGGCAGGCCGGACTGACCGGAGCCTGGCCGGCCTGGAACTGGATGTAGCAGCCCTGGTTTCGGCCGATGCGTGGGCTCGTGGCGGTGTTCGCGCTCGTGCCGGCGGTGCGCTCGAGCAGCCACGCCGTCGGCGCCGCGCTCGCGAGCGAGGTCGCGGCTCGGAAGTAGATTGGTGCGATGTAGCTGACGGCGCGGGGTGTGTTGCCGACGGTCTGTTCGTTGCCGACGGAGTCGACGGCGCGCACCGTGTAGTGCCAGGTGCCTGTTGCGAGCGTGGATGTGTCGGTGAGGCTGCCGGTCGTGGTGGCCCCGTCCGCGTTGATCTGCGTGCCGAGCGTGCCGGAGGTCGCGGAGCGGTACACGCGGTAGAAGGCCGTGCCGGACTCGGCGTCGACGACCGGCGTCCAGGTGAGCGCCGGCGACGAGCTGGTCGTCGACGGCGCGGCGAGGGTCGTCACCGCGGGCGGTGGCGCGATGTCGATGCGGACGCTGCGTGCAACGCTCCAAGGGCCGTCGGAGGTACCGTCGTTGCCGCGCGTTCGCCAGTGGCGAGTCGCGCCGTTGGCGATTGCGGACGGTGTCCAGCTCCCGTTGGAACCGGTTGCGATTCCGGCACTGCTCGTGCCGGTCTGGGCAACGCTGGAGCAGCCTGCGTCGAGGCACAGCTGGAATGCGAGCTGGCCCGTCGCGCCGGTGTCGGGATCCTGGAAACGCGCGGTGAGCGCCGGCGTATCGGATGCCACCCAGATGCCATCAGCCGGCGCGATCAGCGTCGGCGCGGTCGGCGGATACGACACCGCGAGCGCGCGTGCTGCGCTCCATGCGCCGCTCGTTCCAGCGCTGTCGGTGCCGCGGGCGCGCCACCAGTACGTGCCTCCGGCGAGCGTTGCCGGCGCCCAGGTGCCGTTGCTGCCGGTGGTGATGCCGGCCGCACTCGTGCCGCCGTCGACGACGCTGGCGCATGCGGCGTCCGAGCACAGCTCGAACGTCAGCTGTCCCGGGGATGCCGGCGCCGGGTCGACGTAGGTTGCCGTGAATGTCGGGACTGCCGTCACGGTCGCGTCGGCGGCTGGGCTGACGAGCGTCGGTGCAGACGGAGCGGTGGCGTCGACTCGGAATGAGTCGCTCGACGTCGCGGCGCTCGTATTGCCGGCGTTGTCGACGGTGCGAACGGCCAAAAAGTAGACGGCTCCGTCTACGAGCGAGAGCCCGGTCGCGGTGATCGTCGGAGCCGACGTGCCGTTCGCCCAGGTGCGAGCGACCGTGCCGCCGCATCCGGCCAGCGTCGAGATGCAGTACTCATAGCGCAGCACGCCGCTCATGCCGGCCTCGCCGGCGGGCGCGGTCCAGTTGCCGGCGATCGTACTGGTCGATCCGACCCAGTCGACGTCCGCGCCGCTGCCGTCGTTCACGCCAGTGGGAGCGCCGGCGCTCGTGTCCTTGCGCACCTCGAACGCGTCGGTGAGCACGCTCGATCCGGACGAGTCGTTGAACGCGCGCACCGAGACGTAGTTGACGCCCTGCGCGAGCGTCGCCCACGTCGTGGCGGGCAGCGACCAGTTCGTCGTGAACGAGGTGCCCGTGAGCGAGCCGGCGAGCAGCGTCCAGTCCTGCAGCATGGTGCCGGTCTGTCCGGCGGCGCTCCAGACGCGGATCTCGATGCGGTCGAGTCCGAGCGGATCAGTCGCGTCCACGTCGTAGGTGCCGGTGTCGGTCGAGCGCCAGGTGAGGTCGCCCGACTGGTTGTCGGTGATCGTGGGACCGGTGCTGGTCGTGAACGTGCTGGTCGCGCTCCAGCCGCTGACGGCGCCGTGCTGGTCGGTCGCCCGCGCGCGCCACCAGTACTGGGTGCCCTGCGCGAGCGCCGTCGGCACGGCCCACGTCGCGCTCGCGCCGCTCGCCACCGATGTCGAGCTGCCGCTCTGCAGCACGGTCGCGCACGTCGCGCTCGAACACAGCTCGAACGACACCGTTCCGGCGTGCGCATCGGCGTCGACGTGAGTCGCGGCGAGCGTGGGCAGCGGCGTCACGCCAGCCGCGCCGTCCGCGGGCGTCGTCGGCGTCGGCGCATTCGGGGCGCGGTGGTACAGCACCGATGCAATCACGCCCGTGGCCGACTCGTTGCCGGCGCTGTCGACCGCGTGGGCCCGGTACCAGGACGTCTGACCGACGGTCGCCCCCGAATCGGTGAACGAGCCGCTCGTCACTGCGCCGTCGACGGAGGCGAGCGTCCACGGCCCGGTGCTCGAGCTGCCGCGATAGACGCGGTAGTGCGCCACACCGCTCGTCGCATCGGTGACGGTCGTCCAGGTCAGCGCCGGCGCAGCGAGCGTCGGCGTCGTCGTCGTCAGCGTCGTGATCGCGGGCGGCGCGACAGTGTCCTTGCGTACTTCGAAGGCGTCGGCGAGGGTGGATGACAGCGCGCTTGAATTGGTCGCGCGCACGCTCACGTAACTGACGCCGTCGGGCATCGCCGTCCAGGTGGAGGCGGGCAGCGCCCAGTTGGTCGTGTAGGTGGCGCCCGAGGGGCTGGCGACCACGGTCCAGCCCTGCCGCTGCGTGCCGGTCTGTGCGGGGGCGCTCCAGACGTTCGTCTCGAACGAGGCGAGCGCGATGCCGTCGGCGAAGTCCACGTCATACGTGCCGGAGTTCGTGCTTCGCCAGGCCAGGTCGCCCGTCTGGTTGTCGGTGATCGTGGGGGCGGCGACGGTCGTGAACGAGCGCGTCGTCGCCCAGGCGCTCGTCGCGCCGATCGCATCGGTCGACATCGCCCGGAACCAGTACGTCGTGTTCGGCGACAGTGCGCTCGGCACGGTCCAGGTGGCGGTCGTGCCGCTCGCCACCGAGGTGCTCGCGCCCGATCGAACGACGCTCGAGCATGCGGAGTCGGTGCAGACCTGGAACGCGACGGTGCCGCTGCTGGCGTCGGGGTCGGCGTAGGTGGCGCTCAGCTGCGGCGCGAGCGCGACCCCGGTCGCGGCGCTGGCCGGCGACACCAGCGTCGGCACCGCCGGCGCACGGTGATACGTCACCGCGCCGCTCGCCACGCCACCGGCCGCAACGTTGCCGGCCTGGTCGACCGCGCGCGCGAGATAGTAGTGCGTGCCATACGGCGCGCTCGCGTCGGTGAAGCTCGTGCCCGTCGTCGCACCGTCGACGTTCACCTGCGTCCACGGGCCGGTGCTCGAGGTGCCGCGGAAGACGCGGTAGTGCGCGACGCCGCTCGTGGCGTCGGTCGCCGCGCCCCAGCCCACGACCGGCGCGATCAGCGTCGGGGTCGTCGCGGTCGCCGTCACGTCGCCCGGCGCGACCGTGTCCTTGCGCACGTGGAACGCATCGACCGCGGTCGCGGTATTGGCGCCGGAATTCGTCACTCGGACGCTCACGTAGTTGGTGCCCTCGGCCAACGCCGACCAGGTCGCCGCAGGCAGCGCCCAGTTGGTGGCGTAGGCGGTTCCGGAAAGCGTGGCCACCTGTGTCCATGCCTGCCGCTCCGTACCGGTCTGCGCCGTGGCGCTCCACACGTTCGTCTCGAAGCTGGCGAGTGCGGTGAAGTCGCTGAAGTCGACGTCGTAGGTGCCGGCGTTGGTGGTGCGCCACGTGTCGTCGCCGACCTGGTTGTCGATGATCGTCGGCCCGGGCGGGATCGGCGGTGTCGGCTCGATGCGTTCGGCGGAGGTGTTCACCTGGAAGGTGGTGACGGTGTTGTTGGCTCCGCCGCCACTCGCGGCGACGGTGACGTTCTCCCAGTACTCCACGTACAGGTATTCGCCGGTGGCGAACTCGAGCTGCGGCATTGCGATGTCGATCGGGTGGGTCTGCGTGGTGATCAGGGCGCCGACGTCGGTGGTTCCCTGAGTCCAGCCGCTCAGCGGGGTCGCGCTCGCGATCGCTCCTGCGGACGTCGTCACTTTCCAGGCGCGCACGTTGACGTAGCCGGTGTGGGTTCGGCTGGCGATCGTGGTCATCCAGAAGCGCCAGGTGCCGGCCTGGTGGTTGGTGCCGGGTGCCTGCTCGAAGATCCAGCCGTCGCCGCTCGGTGTCGTGGGAAGGGTTGGGCTGAAGGTTGGCGCGTTGGGCGCTTGGCCCGGCAGCAGCTGCACGTAGCCGGCGTTCTGTCCGATCTTCGGGCTGGTCGCCGCATTGGCGCTCGTGCCGGGCACGAGCTCGATGCGCCAGTCGCCGCCGAGGTTCGTCGCGGTCGTGGAGCGCAGGTACAGTGGCGCGGCGAACGTCGTCGCTGCCTGGTTGTTGCCGACGACCTGCACGTTTCCGACGCTGTCGACGGCCTGCACGGTGTAGTAGTAGGTGCCGGCGAGCAGGCCGCTCGCGTCGACGTAGCTGCCGGTCGTGGTGGCACCGTTGGCGTTGATCTGGGTGCCGAGCGTGCCGGAGCTCGTCGATCGGAACACGCGGTAGTAGGCC
Organism: Gaiellales bacterium; assembly: GCA_038212015.1. GTDB lineage: Bacteria > Actinomycetota > Thermoleophilia > Gaiellales > SKUG01 > JAGQUL01. The sequence goes on from JBBQUY010000037.1 coordinate 9,618, forward strand.
GTGCCTGATTCGCCGTCCGCGACGGTCGACCACGTCAGCGCCGGGTCGGTGTTGGTGGGCGACGGCACCGCGAGCGAGTTGACCGGCGGCGGCGGTGCGACATCGATTCGAACGCTGCGAATCACGCTCCATGCGCTGGTGCTGGTTCCGTCGCTGCCGTTCACTCGCCACCAGCGCGTCGCGCCGTTGGGGATCGCCGAGGGCGTCCACGTGCCGTTCGCTCCGCTTGCGATGCCGGCCGCGCTCGTGCCGGTCTCGGCGATGCTCGAGCATGTGGAGTCCGGGCACAGCTGGAAGCCGAGCTGGCCGGTTGCCCCGGCGTCAGGATCACCGAAGGTCGCCGTCAGCGTCGGCGTGGCGGTGTTGAGCCAGATGCCGGTGGCAGGCGAGACGAGTACCGGCGCGGTCGGCGGATAGGTGAGCGTAAGCGCGCGGGTTGCCGTCCACGGGCCGGTCGTGGACGCTGAGTCGGTCGCGCGTGCTCGCCACCAATACGCGGCACCGGCGAGCGGCGCGGGTGTCCAGGAGCCGTTGGCACCTGGCGCGAGCCCCGCGGCGCTCGTACCCGACGCGACCACTGCGCTGCAGGTGGAGTTGGAGCAGACCTGGAACTCCAGCTGGCCAGCCGACGCCGGCGCCGGATCGTTGTAGGTCGCCGTGAAGGTGGGGTTCGCGGTGATCGTCGCCGCCGCGGTCGGTGTTACGAGCGTGGGTGCGGTCGGTGCCAGCGCGTCGACGCGGAATGCGTCGCTGTTCGTCACGCCGCTGGTGTTGCCTGCGACGTCGACCATCCGCATCGCGACGAAGTACTGTGAGCCGTTCGTGAGCGTCAGTCCGATCGCGGTGACGCTCGTCGCTGCGCCGCCGTTCGTCCAGGTGCGTGCGACGATGCCGCCGCAGCCTGCGAGCGTCGAGATGCAGTACTCGTAGCGCAGCACCCCGCTCAGCCCGGCCTCGCCGGTCGAGGCGCTCCAGTTCATGTCGAGCGAGCTGGTCGACGGCCACCAGTCGAGGTCGGTCGCCGGCCCGTCGTTGACGATGCCGGGCGCTGCTGCCGTCGTGTCCTTGCGGACCTCGAAGGCATCGGTCAGCACCGTCACCGCTCCGACGTCGCTGAATGCGCGCACGCTCACGTAGTTGATGCCCTGCGCGAGCGCCGTCCAGGTCGACGCCGGCAGTGCCCAGTTCGTGGTGTAGCTGGTGCCGGCAAGGCTCCCTGCGACGAGCGTCCAGTCCTGGCGCAGCGTGCCGGTCTGACCTGCGGCGCTCCACACGCGGACCTCGAACCGGTCCAGTCCGAGCGGGTCGGCGATGTCCACGTCGTAGCTTCCGGAGTTGGCGTTGCGCCAGGTGGCGTCGCCGGCCTGGTTGTCGGTGATCGTGGGGCCGGCCGTCGTGGTGAAGGTACGGATCGCGCTCCACGCGCTCTGCACGCCGCTGGAGTCCATGGTGCGGGCGCGCCACCAGTACTGCGTTCCCTGCGTCAGTGCCGGTGAGATCGTCCAGTTCGTCGTCGCGCCGGTTGCGACGTTCGCGTTCGTGGTCGAGCCGGCCACGCTCGAACAGGTCGCGGTCGAGCACAGCTGGAAGTCGACCGAGCCGATGTCGCCGTCGAGGTCGTCGTGGCGCGCGCTCAGCGTCGGGGTGGGTGACAGGCCCGTGGCGGCGTCTGCCGGGCTCACCAGCGTGATCGTCGGTGCGCGGTGGTAGCGCGAGCTGACGACATTGCTGGTTGTGGCCTCGTTGGCTGCCTGGTCGACGGCCTGCACCTTGTACCAGTGCGTTGCGTTGATCGTCGCCGCAGCATCGGTGAACGCGCCGGCGGTCACCGCACCGTCGGTCGAGATGAGCGTCCATGGCCCGGTGCTCGACGTGCCGCGGTACACGCGGTAGAACGCGACACCGCTCGTCGCGTCGGTGACCGGCGTCCATGTCAGTGCCGGCGCCGCCGTGGTCGAGGCCGGTGCCGCGAGCGTGGTCACGGCCGGCGCCGCGACCGTGTCCTTGCGCACCTCGAATGCATCCGCGAGCACGCTGTAGCCGCCAGCGTCGCTCCAGCCCTGCACCGAGACGTAGTTGATGCCTTCTGCCATGGCGGCCCACGTCGAGGTGGGCAGCGCCCAGTTCGCCGTGTACGACGTGCCGGTGATGCCGCCCGCGACGAGCGTCCAGTCCTGGCGCATCGTGCCGGTCTGTCCCGCGCCGGACCACACGCGCACCTCGAAGCGATCGAGCGCGCTGGGATCGACGAAGTCGACGTCGTAGGTACCGTCGTTGACGCGTCGCCAGGTCAGGTCACCGGTCTGGTTGTCGGTGATCGTCGGGCCAAGCGTGGTGGTGAACGTCCAGATCCCGCTCCAGGCGCTCGCCGCGCCGCTCGAGTCGGTCGTCTGGGCTCGCCACCAGTACTGCGTGCCCTGTGGCAGCGCGGGCGAGATCGCCCAGTTCGTGGTCGCGCCGGCCGCCACGCCTGCGTTGGTGGTCGAGGAGGCGATCGCCGAGCACGTCGAGTTCGAACACAGCTGGAAGGCGACGCTGCCGACGTCACCATCGAGGTCGTCGTGTCGCGCGGACAGCGTCGGCGTGATCGTCAGGTTCGTCGTGCCGTTCGCGGGGCTGATGAGCGTGACCGTGGGTGCTCGGTGATATCGCGCGCTGACGATGTTGCTCGCGGCCGCCTCGTTGCCGGCAGCATCCACGGCCTGCACCTTGTACCAGCTCGTGCCCCACGGGGCCGCCGCGTCGGTGTACGCACCCGAGACCGGCGCGCCATTGGTGGAGATCTGCGTCCATGGACCCGTGCTCGACGTGCCGCGGTAGACGCGGTAGTACGCCGTGCCGGAGCCCGGATCGCTAACGATCGTCCAGGTGAGCGCGGGCGCGGTCAGGGTCGTCGCGGCAGTCGCGAGGGTCGTCACGGTCGGGGGCGCGACTGCATCGAATCGCGCGCCGTTGGAGCACGCCCACGCGCCGTAGTCCCCGGTCGAATCCAGTGCGCGAACGCAGGCAAGGTAGGTGATCCCGCTCGACAGCACGGTCGCACCGCTCGATGCCACACGCGTCGCGGTCGAGCCGTTGACCACCGCGCCGGTCGCGCACGAGCTCGTCGTGAAGCACCATTCGTACGTCGAGATCGTGCCACCCGTCGCCGCAGTCCAGTTCGCGTCGAGCGGCGGGCTGTTGTCGTAGGCGACGTCGGCACCCGTGCCGTCGCTCACGCTCACGTTCGTCGGCAGGCAGCGCGTTCCCGAAAGCACCCCGCCGCTCGGACACGAGTAGCTGACGGACGCTGCATACGTACGGGTGCACGACGACCCGCTGAGCGTGTAGCCGCTCGAACACGTGTACCAGCCGCTCTGGTACGACGCGCCATAGCTGTAGTAGCAGGTGCTGCCGCTCAGCGACCAGCCGCTCGAGCAGTAGTAGTAGGCTGATTGGTACGACGCTGCGTAGCTGCTCGATACGGTACAGGTGCTACCGCTCAGGCTGCCGCCGCTCGGGCAGTAGTAGTACCCCGACTGGTACGAGGCCGCGTAGCTGCTGGAGACGATGCAGTTGGAGCCGCTGACCGTGCCGCCCTGTGGGCAGCTGTAGTAAGAGATCGGCCGCATCGTGATGATGCTGGCCGAGTAGCACCCGCCAGTGCGACTCCAGGTGTACGTGTATCCATCGAACACGTCGTTGAACGTTCCGGACCCCATGTAGCTGTAGCCGCTCGGGCAGGGGGTCGTCGTCCCGTTGCGCCGCCAGCACTCGCCGACGTAGCCGGCGGTGCCGTAGCCCGAGGGACACGCGCCATAATTGGCGAAGGCCTTGCGCGTCGTGGAGGTCGAGCAGGTGGTGCCGCTCAGTGATCCGCCGCTCGGACAGTAGTAATACCCCGAGCTCCAGCTGGCGCCATAGGAGCTCGAGGTATAGCAGGTGCTGCCGCTCAGGCTGCCGCCGCTCGGGCAGTAGTAGTAGCCGGACTGGTAGTACGCGCTCTGGCTCTGGGTGCACGTCGTGCCGCTCAGGCTGCCGCCGCTCGGGCAGTAGTAGTAGCCGTTGTTCCATGTGGCGGCCACGGTTTCGGTGCAGGTGGTGCCGCTCAACGTGCCGCCGCTGGGACAGGAGTAGTTCGCGGTCGCGGGGTAGGCCTGCGCTTCACTCGGCGCCAGCAGTGAACCGATCGCTGCGACTGACCATGCGAGCAGCACGAGGCCAAACACGCGCACGATGGCGGTGCCGCGCGTGCGTACATGGGCAGCGTCATTCACACGGTAGGTATCGCAAGGATTTCTAGTAAATTCGAGCCGGTTCCTGAACTATCGCGGCGCGGGCGGATCAGAACGCCGATCTGACGTCGAGGTGCTCGCGAACTGTCACGATGCCGCGCCGACGTCGATGCTCGTTCGATCGTGAACCGGGGTAGGCTCCGACACATGGAGCTCTTCTCACCGGATTACCTGCCTGGCGTCGGCATGGGCGATCTTGAATCGGTCGCCGCGATCTGCGGTCTGCTCGGCCTCGCGGTCACCTGCGGCGTGCTCATCGCCGAGGGCGCACTCGGCACGCTCGTCTTCGCTTTGAGCGCCGTGGCGCTCCTGCAGCAGAAGCAGGATTTCGGCGGCTCCGTTCCGGCAGCGCTCGCCGTGCTCGTGTTCCTGCTGCTGGCCGCCGCAGCCCGCTTCGTGATCGCGGCGCGCGCTCGCCGCGCCAGCGCGGAGATCGTCGGTGCCGCCGCCGATGCGCCCGAGACCAAGGCCGTTCGCGCGAGCATCCAGCGCCGCGAACGCTGGGTCCAGTGGCTCGCGATCGTGTCGGTGCTGTGGGCTGGCGCCGCGGTCGGCTTCGCCTGGGCCGAATGGAACGAAGTGCCGTTCCGCCTCGAGGACGCCGAAGCCGGTGTCGGTCTCGTGCTCGGGCTCATCGCCGCCGCCGTTGGTGGCGACGCGGCATGGCGCTTCCTGCAGGGCGCCGTCCGCGCCGGCGGCAGCTCCCTGATCATCGGCGTCGTCATCACGGTCGCCGCGTACGTACTCAACGGCCTGAGCGTATACGTGCCGTTCGTCGGCGCGGTCGTGTTCGTGCTCGCACTCGTGCTCTCGATCCGCCTGCGGCGCCGCGCCCAGCAGAAGTATCAGGGCCTGCGGATCCTGTCCTAGCGGGCGCAGCTCGACGCACGGATCCCGCCGTCAACGGCTGGCAAGCAGTCCGACGCCGAGACTGGCTCCGAAGAGCGCTCCGATGCCCATGGCGAGCCCGGCGGTCCGCGCGAGCGGGGTCGTCACTCCCGACGTGAGCAGCTTCGAGCCGAGCGTGATCGCGCCCACGGTCGTACCGACCCCGATGCTCGTGAGCAGCACTGCGCGTGTCGATGCGGTCGAGACGCCCTCCAGGCCGCCCCCTTTCGACGTCGCCGTTCCACCGAGGAGCGCGCCGGCGCCGAACCCGGCCACAACGGCGACTCCCGCGGCGATACCTGCATTTCCGATGTTCATGCTCGTCCCCTTGTTTCGACATCCCGTCCGCCTGCTCGTCGCGCGATCCTGGACACCGGATTCGCGATAGCTGGCTGGAGCGGGTGGGTAGGTGCAATATGTGACAGAGCCCCCTGCCCCCGCCAAGCGGCTGCTGCTCGTCGTCATCGACGGGCTCGGCAGCGATCCCCTGCGCCGCGCGATCGCCGCCGGCCACGCCCCCAACATCTCCGCGCTGCTCGACCGCGGCGCGCGCTTTGACGACGCGATCAGCCCGTTCCCGTCGCTCACCCCGGTCTGCCTGGCGACGATCATCACCGGAGCAGGCCCCGACCAGCACCGCATCCCGTCGCTCGGCTGGTACGACCGCGGCCGCGACCGCTTCGTCGAGTACGGCTCATCGTTCGCCGCTGCCGCCGTCGAAGGCACCTGGCGCGGCGTGCAGGACGTCGTGCTCGACCTCAACCACCTGCACCTGGCAGAGAACCCGCCGACGCTCTTCGAACGCGTGCAGGACGCCGGCCAGCGCGCCGCGTCGATCAACTACCTCGTCTCGCGCGGTCGCACGCGCCACACGATCAAGCACGACTACGGCCCATTGCGCCGCGTCGCCAAGCGCGTCGGCGTGCACTCGCTCTACGGCCCCGATCACCTCTACTTCGGCGAGCTCTATGGCAGCCTGCGCCCGATCCTGCCGCAGGTCGGGTTCAAGCGTCCGCGCGACTGGGGTGGCGGCCATATCGCGCGCTGGCTCATGCGCAACACCGGCGTGGAATTCGTGTTGCTGTATCTCGGCCAGCACGACGTCGCGTCGCACAAGGCCGGACCGGATTCCACGCAGCAGGCGATCCGCGTCGCCGACCGTGCGCTCGGTCGCGCGATGGGCTCGCTCGGCGGGATCGAGCCGTTCCTGGAGCGCTTCGCGGTGATGCTCTGCGCCGATCACGGCCAGACACAGGTCACCCATCACGCGGCGCTCGAGGACGTGTTCGACGACGTCGTGCTCTATCGAGGCGCGCGCGGTGGTCGCGCGGCGATCGACTGCGAGCTCGCGGTGATCGGCTCCAATCGCGTGGCGATGGTCTACCGCACCAGGCAGAGCCATCACGGCACGAAGGAAGACCACGGTACGCCGGAGGATCGCTGGATCGCCGAGCGCGCCTGCGAGAGCCCCGCCACCGACCTGGCGATCTTCGGCGACGACGGCGAGCTGATCGTCCTCAACGGCGACGGCGGCGAGCTGCGCGCGCGCCGCGATCCGGTCAGGGGGACCCCGACGCTGCGCTCGGCACTCGGGCACGACGATCGTGACCGCTGGATCCTGGGCGGCGATCGCGAGCTGCTCGACGTTCGCGACGACGACGGCGTGCTCGTCTACGGCAACTATCCGGATGCGCTGCAGCGGATCGCGTCGGCAGTCAGCTGCGTCAACACCGGCGACGTGCTGCTGAGTGCCACCCCCGGCTTCGAGTTCACCGACATCGGCGGCTCCGCCCACACCGGCGGCAGCCACGGCTCGCTCCACATCACCGACTCGACCGCACCGCTGATTTCGATCGGCATCGACGGCGGCGCGACGGCCGAGGGCCTCGGGACGGTTCGCCTCGCCGACATCGTGCCGCTCGCGGTCTCGCACCTGGGGCTGGGTGCGCGCACCCCGGTGCACTGACGCATCGCCCGTTCGCTGTCCGCCTCGCTAGCGGAACCCGCCGACGACCACCCCGACCCAGCGGAGCGCGTTCGGGCTCTCGGAGCCGGTCCTCGAGCTCTTCCACGCGCCGACGATGCTTCCATCGGCGCGCAGGGCGAGATTCTGCATCTGGCCGCCGGACTGCTGGTCGAGCGGGATGCGCAGTGTCGCGCGCCCTGCGGATCCGAATCGCGTGTCGACCGTCCCCTGGGGGCGCAGGCGGACCAGGGAGACGTCCCACCCGTTCGGATCCATACCGAAACCCGGCACCCGCTCGGGCACCGTGGTCGGCACAATGAGCGCGCCGTTTGGTTGCAGCAGGGGCGGACCCGGCACTCCGAGACCCCCGACCGCGACAGCGGCGACGCCGCGCCGGCCGAACGCTGGATCGACCGTGCCGTCGGCCAGGTACTGGCGCACGTGTCGTACGTCGCGCAGGAGGAAGCGCCCGTCTGCGCGAGCGACGAGGTGGAATCCCCTCGCGACCGTTCGCATGCCCGTCGGCCCGAAGTGCGTGGTCGGCGTGCCGGCGGGGTCGAGCCTGACCATCGTCGTCGCAGAGCGGCTCGGCACGGCCAGCAGCGCGGACCCGTCGGCGAGCACCGCGGCGTAGGTGCCGCCACCCGCCCCCGCGCCCGGCAGCTCCCTGCGGCCTCCGTCGCCGTAGGTCTCGACGATGCGACCGTCCGGGCCAAAACGTTCGACCATGAACGTGCCGTCGCCACGGCGCGTGGATGCCTGTCCGGCGACGAGGAATCCGCCAGCGCGGTCGAATGCGACGTCCCCGTCGTACACGACTTGGGTCGTCGCGACACCGCGGACGCCGTAGTTCGTGTCAAGGGCGCGCGCACCAACGCGCAGCACCACCATCACCGGCATGCCCGCCGCGTCGCGCCCGTCCCCGGCGATGAGCAAGCCGCCGCGCCGGTCCGCGCGGGCGTGGTTGACGGTGACGTCGCGTCGAACCGTGACCGCGCCCGACACCCCGAACGATCGATCGACGGCTCCCGAGGGTCCCAGGCGCCAGATGCGGATCGCGTTATTGCCGTGGGGGGGACACGATGAGGGTGCGCCCACGCGCGTCGACTGCGGTGACGACATGCCGGGGGGACCGGAGGTTGGGTCCGTTGCGGATCGTCGTCACGCGCGCGCCGCCCGTGCCGACACGCAGGTCGGGCACGCCGCGGGCTGGTGCTCCGATCGCAGTGGCTGGTATGAGGCAGGACGCCATGCATGCCAGAAGGACCGTGAGGGAGAGGGTGCGCACGGTGCGAGTATCGGCAGCCGGGGACCCCTACTTGATCATTCCACGGCGCCTCACGCTAGGCTCCCCTCAGTGAAGCGCACCCGCGACTACCTGTTCGTCCGCCACCGGCACAACTGGCTGCTGCTGCTGCGATTCGGCATGGTCGGCGCGAGCGGCGTGATCGTCAACCTCGCGGTGCTGCAGCTGGTGGAGGCGATCGGCCCGTACTACGAGGACGTGTGGCTCGACCTGCCGCTCACGGAGTTCAACGTGCGCTGGTACCACGTGTTCGTGACGATCGCGTTCTTCGTCGCCAACCTCTGGAACTTCCAGCTCAACCGCACCTGGACGTTCCAGAGCGGCAAGCACGCCCCGTGGCTGCGCGAGTACGTGCCATTCGTGCTCGTGGGGCTGCTCTCGCTCGGCATGAACCTGATCATCGTCACCGCGCTGCTCCACCCGCACTCGCCGCTCGAGCTGTCGGAGGAGATCTTCGACGGCACGAGTCCGCTGCGCAATCGACTGACATGGTCCAACTTCATCGCGATCGCGATCGTCACGCCGATGTCGTTCGTCTTCAACAAGCTGTGGACGTTCAACAGCGTGCGCGACCAGACGGGCGGTCGCGGCGGGTGACGTGCCCGCGACGAGCAGCAGCGCTCGTCCTGCTCGCGTTCGCCCTGACGATCGCTTTCGGCGGCGCGTCGCAGACGGCGCGCGCGGGGTCCCAGGCGTTCGTGCCCGGCGCGTCTGGCGGCTATCGCGTTATCCCCGACCCCGACGGGCCGACGGTCGAGCAGCCGCCCCTCGCGCAGCACACGCGCAGTGAGATCGAGGAGCTCGCGGTGCGCCAGCCGGAGCTCGTCACCGCGCTCGAGCTGCGCCCGGGATCGGGGCTGCGCATCCGCTTCCTGCCCAGCGAGCGCATCTGGCGCGTGAGCCTGCGCGCCACGACCACGCCGACCGCGCTCGCGCGCGTGGACATCGACGATCGCACGCTCGAGATCGTGGACACCTTCGAGCTGCCGATCGGCGCCTACCCGCCGCGCCACACGCAGCGTGAGGCGATCGACGCCGCGGTCGCCGATCGCGACGTACGGCGCGCCGCACGCGAGTGGGGCGGCGTGAAGGAGCTGCGCGCGGCGGCGCGCGTGGAGGAGTCGTGCTGCTGGCAGGTCGACCTGTTCGCGCCCGATCGGCGCGACGGTGATCCCCAGCGAGCGGTGATCCGCGTCGATGTCACGGACGCGTCGCTCAACGTGACGGGGGTGTGGACCGGGCACCAGATTCCGTGGACGATGGCGCGCGGCGACCGCGACGGGTTCGGCGGCGACGCCAACGAGCCCGTCGTGTGGATCACGCTGTTCGTGCTGTTCGCGCTCGTGGCGATCGACTGGACGCGCCTGCGCTCATGGCCGAATGCCGACGTGCTCGCGCTCATGTCGTTCGTGGTCAGCCACGAGGCATTCCAGCGCGGCGCGATCGAGTGGAGCGTGCCGCTCGCGGTGCCGCCGCTCGCATGGCTCGGCGCGCGCATGGGGTGGCTGTTCGTGCGGGGCGTGCCGGTTCCCGCGCCGGCACGCGAGCCACGCAGTCGTTTCCTGCGCCTCGCGCTGCGGCAGGTGCCGACGATGGCGCTCGTCGTGCTGTGCGTCGCGCTCGCCGGCATCCGGATCGGGCTGACGCTCGACGGTGGCAACGTCATTGACGTCGGCTACGCGGGCGTCGCTGGCGCCCGGCTCGAGCTCGCCGGCGAGCCGCCGTGGAACAACATGCCCGACGACGTCGAACGCGGCGACACCTACGGCCCCGCCAACTACCTCGCCTACGTGCCCGCCACGGCCGCGCTGGATGACCGCGACGAGCAACCCTTCGGGTCGAGGATCGTCGCCGCCCAGGCAACGTCGATAGCCGCCGACCTGGGCTGTGCACTGCTGCTCGGCCTCATCGGCTGGCGCTGGCTCCCGCGGCGGGCAGGCGCGCTGCTCGCGGCCGGCTGGCTTGCCTGTCCGTGGACTGCGTGGGCGATGGCGTCCGGGTCCAACGACGCGCTCGTCGCCCTCGGACTGCTCGGCGCATTCTGCGCGATCCGCATCGCATGGTTGCGGGGACTGCTCGTGGGCATCGCGACGATGGTGAAGTTCGCGCCTGTCGTCGTGCTCGCCCCACTGCTGCACGTCGGCTCGCGCCGGCGCCTGCGTCAGGCGCTGTCGACGATCACCGGGTTCGCATTCGCGATCGCCGCCGCCCTGGCGTGGGTGGCGTGGCGCCTCGAGGGCACGATCGTCGACGACCTGCGCCTGTTCTGGGAGCGCACGCTCGCGTTCCAAGGCAACCGCGACAGCCCCTTCTCGATCTGGGGACTATACGGCTGGGACCTCGCCCGAACGTTTGCGCTTGGCATCGCCGCACTCGCGGCGCTGCTCTCGTGCGTGCGCCCGCGCGCGAGAGATGCATGGCAGGTCGCCGCCGGCATCGCCGCGCTCGTCATCGCGGCGCAGCTCGTCACCACGCACTGGTTCTACCTGTACATCCCGTGGTTCGTGCCCTTCGTCTTGCTGGCGGTCGTCGCGCAGCGCGAGCGGGTCGCCGTCCCGACCCGCGGCGACGCCGATATGCTCTCCCAATGAGCAACGTCACTCTTGGAGCATCGATCCTCGCCGCCGACTGGTCCCGCATGGGCGCCGAACTGGAGGCGCTCGAGCAGTCGGGCATCGACTACATCCACTGGGACGTCATGGACAACCGCTACGTCCCCAACCTGACGTTCGGCTGGGACATGATCGCCGCGTGCCGCTCAGCGACGAAGGTGCCGTTCGAGGTGCACCTGATGGCGCATGAGACCGAGCGCGACCTCGCCAAGTACGTTGCGGCCGGCTGCGAGCGCGTGATCGTGCAGCCTGAAGCACACATCCACGTGCACAAGGCGCTGCAGGTGATCCGCGAAGAAGGCGCCGAGGCGGGCGTCGCGCTCAACCCGGGCACGCCGCTCAGCATGATCGAGGACCTGCTGCCCGACATCACCACGATCCTCGTGATGACGGTCAACCCCGGCTTCGGCGGTCAGCAGTTCATCGACACGATGCTGCCGAAGATCGAAGCCGCCGCCGCGCTCATCGCCGAGCGCGCCCCGCACATCACGCTCGAGGTCGACGGCGGACTGAAGCCCGGCAACGTCGCCCGCGCCGTCCAGGCCGGGGCCCGCGCCGTGGTCTGCGGCTCCGGGCTGTTCGGCCCCGAAGGCAAGGACGCCGCGATCGCCGCGATGAAGAGCGGAATCGCCGACGGCGCGAACGCGCACGCCTGATCCGCTCGGCGACTCGCGCCGCGACCTGCCCCAGAAGAAAGTCGAAGGCCGGTCGCCGCGAGACTGAGGGGGGGGTGTCCGCGTGCGACCGGCCTTCTGAATACGGGAAGCGCGGCGTTCGACCACCTGCTCCTCCCGCTATGTGGGATTCAGCCGCTAAGCCGTCTCCCGGATCGACGGGCCGCTAAGCCATGTCGATCGTTCGCGCCTGATGCGTGTCGAGGGGGGGATACGCGTGGCGCGAAACCTGAGCTGCAGTGGCAACGGCGTGCGCCATTCCTCTACAGAAGTCCCCCGTGCGTCCCAACGTCCTCGTCCCTCAACCCACATCCGGTGCTGCTGGGTTGTGCGCCCTGCAGCGTGCTTACACCCTTCTTTCGCAACCGCCCCCATCGGCGTTGCACGAAGATGGGGCCATCGGCTGGCCCCGACGCTCGATGCTCGTACCGTCCGCGATATCGTGTCCCCCGAAGGAGGCTCCAGCCCTGATTCGCGCGCTTGTCATCATCGTCATCCTCGCCGTGCTCGTGCTCGTCGCGCGACGCGTCTATCGCGCCGTGCTCGCGCTTCGCGTGGGTGCGATTCCCGATGACGTCGACGTTCCCGAGGTCACCATGGAAGCCGACCGCGGCTGGCAGGTCACGCGCCTGGTCAAGTCGGGGGTGGCGACGATCAACGTCGAGCATCCGGTCGAGGGCGTCGCACGCACGTGGAAGATCCACCTGCGCGAGCCAGGCGCAGCGCGGGCGCTCGAGCAGGCCATGCATCGCGCCGGGCTGCTCGCCCGCGATCTCGCCAACACCTGAGACCGCCCGAGCGCACCAGTTCCTCACGCAATCCCCGCACGCTGCGCACATCCGCGCTCGCCCGGGTTTCCGTCGCCGCGACCCGGGAAAGCCAGTACGCTGGCACAGATAGCCCGGCGCCAGCGCGCCACGCCCCGGAAAGGCAGCCCCACCGTTGACCGACCATGACCCGCAGGCACTGCTCGACGACGGCGTCGACGCATTCAACGAGTGGCGCCAGGACGAGACGGACGCGGTCGTCGACCTGGTCGACGCAGACCTGTCCGGGCGCGACCTGCGCGGCGTCAACTTCGCCGGAGCGAAGCTCGCCCGCGCCAACATGTCCGGATCCGACCTGAGTGGGGCGGTGCTCGACGAGGCGTCTGCCGAAGAAGCCGACTTCACCGGCGCGCGCATGCACAACACCAGCCTGCAGCGCGCTCACCTCGTCGGCGCGAAGCTGCGCGGCGCCAACCTCGCCGGCGCGTCGCTGCAGGACGCAGCGCTGCACATGGCCGACCTGTCGACTGCCTACCTCGTCGGCGCGAACCTCGCCGGGGCCGTGCTCTCGGGCGCTTGCCTGAACCTGGCGAACGTCGCCCATGCGCAGCTCGACCAGGCGCACCTCAACCACGCCACGATGGCGCATGCCAACCTCTGGGGCGCGAGCGTGCAGTTCGCCCACCTCGAGGGCGTCGACCTGTCGCACTCGAACATGGTCGGTGCGTCGCTCGTGGGCTCGAACCTCGACGGTGGCGACCTGTCAGATGCCGACCTGCAGGCCGCGACGCTCGGCCAGGCCAGCCTGCGCGGCGCGGACGTGCGACGAGCGAACTTCGTCGGCGCAGAGCTCGAAGGCTCCGACTTCATCCTCGCGCTCACCGAAGGCGCAGACTTCCGCCACGCCGGCATCGAGGGCACGTCCTTCGAGGCACCCGGCATCGAAGACGTGGAGTGGTAGCGCCGTACCCCGGGGCGATCAGCCCCAGGTCGGCACGGGCGCGCGATTGAGCGCGTGGCCCAGCGCGTAGCGATCCCGCGGACCGGGATCCGGCATGCGCCTGGGCATGTCCGCGAAGTCCTCGACCGATTCGTCGGTCGACAGCAGCACGCCGCCGAGCGTCGCGATCGCGCCGAACAGCAGCAGTGCAAGGAAGATACCCGTCATCGTGATCCGTCCTGTGTCCATCCGCGGCGCGACGACCGCGCGCGGAAATCTCCGTCGCCCGTCTATCGGGCAACGAGGTCAGGACGTTGCGTCGACCGGCTCAGCTCCAGCGACCGCGTGCACCGTGCGACAGGTGCGGGATCAGCTTCGGCTTGAGCGCAGCGACCGAGTCGACCGGTCCGCCGCCAGCGATCGCCGAGCCCGTCTCGAGCCACTGCGACTGCCAGCTGTTGTGGGAAGAGCGCTCGCCTTCGAGCGCGGAGAGGCGCCAGCCGAAGGCGGGCGGCCAGAACTTCGCAGGCTCGGACTTCACCGGTGACTGCACGGGTGACTGGACCGGTGACTGCGTCGTCGACTGGGTCGGCGCGGGCGCGCTCGCGCCGCTCACGGAAGAAATCGGCTTGCCCATGTGTTCGTCCCATCGTCGAGCGCACGCCGCCACGCGCGCACACCATCGTCCCACCTCAGAGATACGACGATCACCCGGGTCGGTCAACGCTCGAAACAGGCCACGGACGTTCCCGAGAAGCCTGCTCGATGCCCGAGCGTGCTGAGCGTCGAGATTCCATCGACACTCAGCACGCTCGGTTCAACCGCACGCAGCGAGCGTGCGCATCGTCGCTCCAGAACCGACACTCTGCACGCTCGGTCGATTCTCGGAGGTGGCGTCGCGATCGTCGCGCCGACTCCTGCTCTGTCCACCGGGCCGACATCTTGGCCCCGACTCAATTCGGGAAGTCACCCATTCCGCTGAAAATCCGTCGGGGATCTGACCGGAAACGTAAAACCGTCCACACACTAGACCTAGTGCGTCCGGCCCCCTGACTACGCTACTGGGAGTGGGACGAAAGGCCGCACGGTGCGGGATTTTCCTTCCTCGAGGCCTTGAAGGCACACCGTCCATGCGGGTACGGTGCTCGCTCGCCTCGGGGAGCCAGGGAAGGCTCGGGAGCCGGTCGGCGAGTGGTCCAGGGACGGACGAAGGAAGCGAGGTCGCGGCGAGCTTGCTCGCCATGACCGAGCGACTGAGGTCCGCGCGAAGCGACGGATCTGAAGAGGTGAGTGCGGGATGAACTGCCCAGGCTGTGGCGGACATAACTCGAAGGTGCTCGAGTCGCGCATCGCGGATGCAGGAGACGCCATGCGTCGCCGCCGCGAGTGCCTTGACTGCGCCGCGCGCTTCACGACTTACGAGCGCATCGAACAGGCTGCGCTGTGGGTCACCAAGCAGGACGGGCGCCAGGAGCAGTTCTGCGCCGACAAGCTCCTGCGCGGCCTCGAGATCGCCTGCTCCAAGCGTGACATCGCCGCCGCCCAGCTCGAGCAGCTCGTCGCCGACGTCGAAGCCAGGCTGCGCGACGGCGGCCGCAAGGAAGTCGCGAGCGACGAGGTCGGCGAACTCGCCCTCGCCGGGCTCGTGAACATCGACGAGGCAGCGGCCATTCGCTTCGCCTCCGTCATCGAGCGAGCCGAATCGCTCGCAGGATTCCGGCAGGTGCTCGACCGCATGGCGGCAGCGGTGCTGGAAGGAACGTCAGCGACGGCGGGGGATGGAGACATCCGCGGGGACGTCGCGCGGCCAGCCAGCGAACGCGGGGTTGAGGGTGCTCCCGCGCGCGCACGCGAGGCCGTAGCCGTCTGACGACGGCATCTCATACACGAAACGACGATACGCTCAGGGGAGAACGAGGGACGATGAAGACGACGGGACGAGGAAACGTGGCTGACGGATCCAAGGCGAAGCACAGCGATGCTGCCGCACTGATCGCACGCCATTTCACGGAAGGCGTGCACCCATTCGAGAACGTGCAGTGGGAGCTGCGCGACTCGGTGCTGGGCAATCCGAAGGATCCGGTATTCGAGCAGCGCGGCGTGGAGTTCCCCGCCGACTGGTCGCAGAACGCGACGAACATCGTCACGCAGAAGTACTTCCGCGGCAAGATGAACTCGCCCGAGCGTGAGCGCTCGGTCAAGCAGATGATCGGCCGGGTCGCGGATACGATCACCAGGTGGGGCGTCGAGGGCGGCTACTTCGCCACCGACGAGGAGGCCGAAGCCTTCAACCACGAGCTCAGCTACCTGCTCGTCACCCAGCGCATGGCGTTCAACTCGCCGGTCTGGTTCAACTGTGGCCACGAGGACAAGCCGCAGTGCTCGGCGTGCTTCATCCTCTCCGTCGACGACACGATGGACGACATCCTCAACTGGATCCGCGAGGAAGGTCTCATCTTCAAGGGCGGCTCCGGCTCCGGCGTGAACCTCTCCAAGGTTCGCAGCTCGGCCGAGCAGCTCAGCAAGGGCGGCACGGCCAGCGGCCCGGTGTCGTTCATGCGCGGCGCCGACGCGTCGGCCGGCACGATCGCATCCGGTGGCAAGACGCGCCGCGCGGCGAAGATGGTCGTGCTCAACATCGACCACCCGGACATCGAAGAGTTCATCTGGTGCAAGAGCCGCGAGGAGGAGAAGGCGCGCGCCCTGGCCGCAGCCGGCTTCGACATGTCGCTCGACTCCAAGCACTGGCACTCGATCCAGTACCAGAACGCGAACAACTCGGTGCGCGTCACCGACGAGTTCATGCGTGCGGTCGTCGAGGACGGCGAGTTCTCCACCAAGGCCGTCACCACCGGCGACGTCGTCAAGACGTTCAAGGCTCGCGACCTGATGCACCAGATCGCGGAGGCGACCTGGAAGTGCGCCGACCCGGGCGTGCAGTACGACACGATCATCAACGACTGGCACACCTGCCCGAAGTCGGGTCGCATCAACGGCTCGAACCCGTGCAGCGAGTACATGCACGTCGACAACTCGGCCTGCAACCTCGCGTCGCTCAACCTGCTCAAGTTCGTCGACGACCGTGGACACTTCGACATCGACGCCTACGAGCAGGCGATCGACGTGACGATCACCGCGCAGGAGATCATCGTCGGCTTCTCCAGCTATCCCACGGAGAAGATCACCGAGAACGCACGCAAGATGCGCCAGCTCGGCATCGGCTACGCCAACCTCGGCGCGCTGCTCATGAGCGAAGGCCTGGCCTATGACAGCGACGAGGGCCGCTCCTGGGCCGGCGCGCTCACCGCGGTCCTCACCGGTCGCGCGTACCGCCAGTCGGCGCGCATCGCCGCTCGCATGGGTGCGTACGAGGCGTACGAGGAGAACGCCGAGGATCACCTGCGCGTGATGGACAAGCATCGCGCTGCCATCAGCAACATCGTGCAGTCGGTCGTGCCCGACCACGTCATGCACTCGGCCCGCCGCTCGTGGGACGAGGCAATCGAGCTCGGCAAGCAGCACGGCTATCGCAATGCGCAGGCGTCGGTGCTCGCCCCGACCGGAACCATCAGCTTCATGATGGACTGTGACACCACCGGCATCGAGCCCGACTTCTCACTCGTGAAGCAGAAGAAGCTCGTCGGTGGCGGCGACATGACGATCGTCAACCAGACCGTGCCGCGCGCGCTGACCAAGCTCGGCTACGCAACGCATGAAGTCGACCAGATCGTCGCGTGGATCAGCGAGAACTACAACGTCGTCGGCGCACCGTTCCTCAAGGAGGAGCACTACCCCGTCTTCGACTGCGCCGTGGGCGATCGCGCGATCTCCTACATGGGCCACGTCAAGATGATGGGTGCCGCCCAGCCGTTCATCTCGGGCGCGATCTCCAAGACGGTGAACATGCCGGAGAGCTCGACGGTGGAGGACATCGCCGAGCTGTACACCGAGGCATGGAAGCTCGGCATCAAGGCAGTCGCCGTGTACCGCGACGGCTCCAAGACCGCGCAGCCGCTCGACACGCAGAAGGACGAGAAGGCGGAGGAGCCGGCAACGTCGCTGACGCAGCCGGTCCGACGACGCCTGCCGCTCGAGCGCCAGGGCATCGGCCGCAAGTTCCAGGTCGGCGAGTACGGCGGCTACATCCACGTCGGCCTGTTCGACGACGGCACGCCCGGTGACATCTTCGTGGACATCGCGAAGGAGGGCACCACGCTCGCCGGTCTCATGAACGCGCTCATGATCAGCGTCTCGCTGGGTCTGCAGTACGGCGTTCCGCTCGAGGTGTACGTGCAGCGCTTCTCGCACATGCGCTTCGAGCCGAGCGGCTTCACCAACGACCAGGACATCCGCAACGCCAAGTCGATCGTCGACTACATCTTCCGATGGATGGGGAAGAAGTTCCTCACCGTCGAGCAGCAGATGGACCTCGGCATCCTCACGCCGGAGGTGCGCGCGCGCATCGCCGCGGGCTACTCCATCCAGGAGGCGACGGCAGTGCCGACGACTCCGATGGTGCAGCCGCAGGCGCAGGCCGCGGGCGACCAGGCGGCCGCGGGTGCGGACGTCGACAAGCCGTCCCCCGGGCCCGGCCAGTCGTCGATGTTCAGTGCCTACGGTGACGCGCAGGAGTGCGCCCGCTGCGGTGGTCGCATGATCCGCACCGGGGCCTGCTACACCTGCACCGACTGCGGCAACAACACCGGCTGCGGCTGACTGATCGCGCCGGCGGCGCGATGATCGAAATCGAACATTCGAGGGGCCGGCGCAAGCCGGCCCCTCGTCGTTCGTGCGCGCGCGTGCGAGGGTCGGCTCATGCACCTTGCCCCGACACGCCAGCTCGCTCCCGCTTCGGAGATCGTCATTCGCCGCGGCGAAGCCGCTCCGGCTGCCACGCCCGGCACTGCCGGCATCAACGATCCGGCGGCGCGCTTCGCGCGCGTGTACGTCAACGAGGTCTTCGCGCTGCAGGGCGCGCTCGCGGTGAGCTACGGCACGAAGTCGCCCGACGAGGTGAAGCTGCGCTTCCAGACCTACGACTTCGCGAAGCTCGCCGACGGCGTGCTCAAGGACACGGTGCTCGGAGCGCGGCTCGTGTACGCGGATGCCGACGGCACCCCGTTCGACATGACGCAGCCGGCATCGGACTGGGTGGCATATCCCACCAACTTCGCGCGCAACGTCGCCGCGATGCCGAACGTGACCGCGTATCGCTGGCTCGGCAACACCATCCTGTTCGACACCACGTCGACCGAAGCTCGCGTGAAGCTGCAGCAGCTCGTCGACCGCAAGCTCGATGACCGCATCACCGCCTACTGGAAGGGTGAGTGCTTCGGCCCGGGCTGCAAGCCCGACCCCGCCCCGCCGACGGGCGAGATGTAGCCGTCGGCTAGGATCTGCGCATGCCCCGGTCCCGGATCATGCGCGCGATCGACAAGGTTCGGGAAGCGCCACCCGGCCGACGCTTCGAGGACGCCCACGAGCGACAACGGATCCGTCGCGCCCCGATCCGACTGACGGTGCTGGGCTTCGGCATCGCGTTCACGCTGGCGGGTGCACTCACGTTCTGGATTCCAGGCCCCAACTTCGTGATCGTGCTCATCGGGCTCGCGATCGTCGCCGGGCAGTGGCGCGTCGCGGCTCGCGTGCTCGACCGCATCGAAGTGGCACTGCGCCGCTGGAACGACGAGCGCTGGGACCCGTATCCGCACAAGCGTCGCGCGGTCGTGCTCATCTGGCTCGTGGTCGTCGCCGCGCTTGCGTCCGTCGGGGCGCTCGCCTTCCGTCAGGGCTGGTTGCCCGGCTGGCTTCCGTTCGCGGACTGAACGACCTGCACCCCGCACCACCGTGCAGATCGTGCAGGGCAATTGGGAGCCTCAAGCCGCCTTCGGCACGCGCCGATGCCGCTTCGGAGTGACTGGCACCCCCCGACCAGAGCATGCGGCCCCGCCGCTCGACGCCGTGACCCTCGACGAGGGTGAGCTTCGCGCACGCCTGCGACTGGCGCCGCCCGAGACCGTTCAGGTCGCGCTCAACGCCCGCATCGCCCGCTGGTCGCGCGCCTTCCACGCCGTCATCACGTTCGCCGTCGCGACGATCGTGTTCCTGCCGAGCGGCTTCGAAACCGGGCCGCTGCACGAGCGCGCACTCACGGCACTCGTCGCCGGCGTGACCTTCCTTCTCGCGTTCCGCCTGGAGCGCCGCAACGTCGCGTTCGCCCGCCTCTCCGGCTTCGCCCGCAGCATCTATCAGGCACGTGCCGTGGTGCTGGGCGCGATCGTGCTCGGATCGATCGCGTACTACGCACCCGTCATCGACGTGAGCCCCGGCAGGGTCGGACTGGCCGCCGTCGCCATGTTCTTCGCAGGCGCCGTGTGGGGATCGCTCACGCGCCGACTGCTCGGTGGTCGCGCCGTGCATCGCGTGCTGCTCGTCGGTGACGGCGAGCGCGTCGGCAAGTTCCTCACCGAGTTCGAGCGCGACCCGCATCCGGAGTACGAGGTCGTCGGACTGCTCACCGATACCGGGCGGGGCCTGCCCGAGGACGTCGCAGGCGACACGACGCTCGACGAGATCATCGCGATGTTCGACGAGACGACCCGAGCCGGCGTCGACGCTCGCGTTCTCGGAACGCTCACCGACCTCGAGACCGTGCTCGCCTCCGAGGCGATCGACACCGTCGTCGTCAGCGTGCGCCGCAACCGCCTCGAGCTGTTCTCGCGCCTGTCCGGCTGGGGCGGCAACGTCTCGGTGCAGGAGCTGCCCGCATTCAGCGAGCACGTGTTCGGTCGCGTGCCGGTCGACGTCATCAACGCGGCGTGGTTCATGCACCTGATCCACCCGTTCTACCGCCCCTACTCGCGCGCGGCCAAGCGCGCAGGCGACCTGGTGGCAGCGACGTTCATCGGCCTGCTGGCACTGCCACTCATCCCGCTCACATGGGCATGGATCCGCCTCAACAGCCCCGAGGCGCCGGCATTCTTCCGCCAGACACGCGTGGGCGAGGGTGGTCGCGAGTTCACGCTCGTGAAGTTCCGCACGATGCGTCCCGGCGGCGACGGCAGCTGGACCGTCGACAACGATCCACGGATCTTCCGAGGCGGCATCTTCCTGCGCAAGACCCGCATCGACGAGCTGCCGAACCTCTGGAACATCCTGCGCGGCCACATGAGCTTCGTCGGGCCGCGCCCGGAGCAGCCCCGGTACGTGGCCGAGCTCGAGCAGGACGTGCCGTACTACCAGCGCCGCCACATGGTGAAGCCGGGCCTCACCGGATGGGCACAGGTTCGCCTTGGCTACACCGACAGCGTCGACGGCGCCGCGAACAAGCTCGGGTACGAGCTCTACTACCTCAAGCACCAGTCCGTGTTCCTCGACTTCGTGATCTTCGTCGAGACCATTCGCGTGGTGCTCATGCGCTTCGGCTCGCGATAGTCGCTCCCGGCGCGATAGGTCCGCGCCGAAGCGGGGTATGCACGTTCGGTGACGAGCGACAACGTATTTGGATCCGACCAGCTGACCCCCGAGCTGCTGCGAAACGCGGCCTTCGCGGAGGAGGGCGGCCGTGTCGACGCGGCCGAAGTCCGGGTCTTCCTGGATCGAATCGCCTCGTCGCTCGAGGTGTTCATGTCCGGCGACGCGCCGACCGCGCTGCGCGCCGAGTTCAACCGCAACGCCGCGATCGCCACGCAGATCCTCGACGCAGGCCAGACCGCATCCGAGCAGCTACGGCGACAGGCCGCCGAGGAAGCCAAGCGGATCCTCGACGAGGCGCGCGACGCGACGCTCGGGCTGCGCGAGACGGTCGAGACGGAGATCGAACAGGCCCGCGCGCAGGTGGAGGCGATGCGCGGCACGTTCATCCAGGACCTGCGCGACCTGTACGACCGCATCGGCGCGTCGCTCTATCGATTCGAGCGAGCCGCCGAGGAGACCGCGATCGCTCCGATCCAGGAGCCGACGCGAGCGGAGCCTGCCGCGCCGCCTGCACCAGCAGCCGAGTTCAGGAACGAGCACGCAGAGCGCGTGAGCGCCCCCGCGGACGGAGACGAAGACCGTCCCGCGCTCCCCGAGGGAGCGAAGCCGCCCGCGTGGCAGCAGCTACCGCCCGAAGCGTGGCAGGCCACGGCCGCCGGCGATGATCCGCCCGTCGGGGCCGCAGCGCCCGATGCGCTCGATGCGCTCGATGCGCCCACTCCGGCGGACCTCGATCTGGAAGCTCCCGCGCCGGCGCCCGAGGCGCTTGCTGCAGAGGTTCCCGCCGAGGTCGCACCTCCAGCTGATCCGTTTGCACCAGTCGTGGAAGACGAGCCGCTCGCGCCCGGTGAGCCGCTCGTGGACCTGCGCAGCTTCGGCAGCACGGTCGACGACGCCCAGACCGTGGCGGCGCCGTCCTCGGATCCAGCCCCGGCAGCCGAGAGCGACCCCGCCCCGAGCGATCCCGCGAACGTGACCGAGGACGGCGGCTCCTGGCTCGACCCGGTCGGCGACCTGCCGCCCGTGGCGCCGCAGGCAGAGGCCCCGCAGGCTGACGCGGGCTCGTGGCTCGAGACGCCGCTCGATCCCGATCCGGCAGCCGATGCCCCATTCGATCCCGCCCTGGCCCGCGACGACGCGCTCGCCCAGGCACTCATCGGTGGCGATCCGGCCGACACCGACGCCGGCGTCGCGACTCCCGCACCCGACGCCCCGGCCGAAGCGCCCGCGTCAACCCCGCCCGCTGAGGCGGCACAGGGGCCCGACGCCGGTTCGGCAGCGCCGCCGTTCCCGACCGCAGCCGCATCACCCGATGCCGTGGCGGTCCGTCAGCTGATCCTCGATTCCCTGGCCGCAGGACAGACGCGCGAGGCGGTCGAGGCGTACCTTCGCGAGCACATGGGACTGCTCGAGCCCGGTGCGCTCGTGGATGCCGCGCTCACCACCGCCGAACAGCAGTAGCTCAGCCCGCGAGTTCGCGGAGGCGTTCCGCGTCGAGCACCACGATGCGGCGCTTGCGCAGCTCGATCACGCCGGCCGCGCGCAGTTCCTTCATGAGTCCGTTCACGGTCTCGCGTCGTGCGTGCACGAGCTCCGCGAGCTCGGCCTGCGTGAATGCGTACCGGACCATGCGCCTGCCATCGAGCGTCGGATTGCCGAAGCGGTCGGCGAGCTCCAGAACGCGGCGCGCGAATCGCTGCTCAACCGAATGGAACGCGAGTTCCTCCGCGAGCGCCGACGAGCGTCGAGCGCGAGCGCCGACGAGGTCGAGCAGGTTGCGGCCGAGCACCGGATAGCGATCGACCAGGCGCTGCAGCAGCGGCGCGGTGAGCACGCCGACGACGACGTCGCCGATCGCTTCGGCATGCAGCGAGTCGGCGCCGTGTCCGAGCGCGAGCGACTCGCCGACGACGTCGCCGGCATCGAGCAGGTCGATCGTCATGCGTCGG
>JBBQUY010000038.1:0-31802 GCA_038212015.1 Gaiellales bacterium
CCCCGGTCGACACGTTCGTCGAGCCGGTCCCGGGCGCGATGGCGCCATGGCAGAAGTGGACCGTCGACCCGATGCGTTCGGTCTTCGGTGAAGGCGACGTGCGTCGCGAGCGCACCGACGTTGCGGCGCTCGTCGGCGCCACACACGTCTTCGACCTGCGCGACACGACGCCCAGCGGTCCGACCGAGCCGACCTGAAGCCCCGCGGGGAACCGACCTGCCGACACGTTCCAATCTCGTCGCATGTAGGCTCGCGACGTTCGGTCCCACCGCAGCAAGGATTTTGCAGATGAAGGTCGGCGTCGTCACCGAGATCAAGCCCGACGAGTATCGCGTCGCGCTCACGCCCGCAGGAGCGCACGAACTCGTGCGTGCGGGCCATGAAGTGCTCGTCCAGGAGGGCGCCGGAGTCGGCAGCCAGTTCGAGGATGCCGACTACCGCGCCGTCGGCGCCGAGATCGTCTCCCGAGAGGAGGCCTGGGCCGACAGCGACCTGCTGCTCAAGGTCAAGGAGCCGATCGCGGACGAGCCCGACCTGCTGCGCGTGGGCCAGACGCTCTTCACGTACCTGCACCTGGCGCCCGAGCCCGCGCTCACCGCCCGGCTGCAGGCATCCGGTGCGACGTGCATTGCCTACGAGACCGTGCAGACCGATGACGGGCGCACCCCGCTGCTCGCCCCGATGAGCGAGGTCGCCGGTCGACTCGCTGCCCAGGAGGGCGCGAAGTTCCTCGAGAAGGCGCAGGGCGGCCGCGGCATCCTGCTCGGCGGCGTACCCGGCGTGAAGCCCGCCAAGGTCGTCGTCATCGGCGGTGGCAACGTCGGCTACAACGCCGCGAAGATCGCGCTCGGCATGGGCGCCAACGTCACGATCGTCGACCGCTCGATCGATCGTCTCCGTTACCTTGAGGAGATCCTCGACGGGCGCGTGAACTTCATCATCTCCACGACGCTGTCAGTCGCCGAACAGGTGGTCGATGCCGACCTGGTGATCGGCGCCGTGCTGCTTCCGGGTGCGCTCGCCCCGCGCGTCGTGTCGCGCGCGATGCTGCAGACGATGAAGCCGCAGAGCGTCGTTGTCGACGTCGCCATCGACCAGGGCGGCTGCTTCGAGACGAGCCGTCCCACCACGCACACCAACCCCGTGTACATCGAAGAGAACGTGCTGCACTACTGCGTCGCCAACATGCCGGGTGCGGTGCCCATCACGTCGACCAAGGCGCTCACCAACGTGACGCTGCCCTACGTGCTCAAGCTCGCCAACCAGGGCGTGCGCGATGCACTGCTCGACGACGTGGTCCTCGGTCGCGGCGCCAACGTCGTTGCCGGCCAGGTCACGAGCATGGAGGTCGCCGAAGCCGTCGGCGTGCCGTTCGTCGATCTCGCGGATGCGCTCGGCGAGGTCATCCACGCCTGACCGCGCGACGGGCGCGACACGACCGACCTACGCGCGTTGGCGGTTCTTGATGATGATCGCCGCAGCGATGAGCAGGAACGCGGACAGGCGCACGAGGTAGAGGATGATCGCCTCATCGCGCTCCTCGGTGAGCGCGATCGCGAACCGGTTGATCGCGAACATCCCGAACGCTGCCGAGAACATCAGGAAGAACGTGTCGCGCGTGCGGCGCCAGAAGCGCAGGAAGAACGCCGCGATCGCCAGACACGCGAGGACGTTCGCGCCTTGGATGAGCGTCTCGTATTCGTCAGCCGACATCGTTCACGACTCCCAGATCAGGCCAAACAGCAGGATCGTGAACCCGGCAAGCGCCGTCGCTGCGCGAACCACCGACAGGTTGATGTCGGGCACCACGAGCACGTCGATGAGAATCAGCGTGTTGTTCGCGGTCAGCGCCACGAAGCAGGCTGCGCTCCACATCAGCAGTCGCGACCGCGTATGCAGCCATCCGCGAACGAGCAGGATCGTGCAGACGAGGCAGACGATGATGTTCAGCACGTAGGTGAACTCAACCATCGCCGGACTCCTTTCGCTGGATTCGGAATGCATCAGCGAACTGCTGCGCGGAGGACCCGCCGCGTGTCGTGATGATCCGAATCACCGCGGTGCGGTGCGTTCGATAGCACGCAGCCAGCGAGTCGACCGTGCGTGCGCGTTGACCCGGTACGTAACGCCAGGACGTGGGCGGTCCGGCAACGGATTCCACGAGCTGCGCATCGAGCAGGCCGGAGAGGTCCGCCTCGAGCGCAGTTTCCGAAGAGCGCAGCTTCGCGTTGAGTTCGGCCACCGTCCAGCCACGGTCCGTGCCCGCATCACGCATGCACAGGAGTACGTCGAGCTTGCGAATCGAATCGATCGACTCCTCAAGCAGGCGCCGCACGTCGTGGTTGATGCCGGTACTCACCGCGCGAGTATGTCCAGCTTCCGGCCAGGCGCATCATCGAAAATCTAACGATAACGGAAATTCGCTCAGGATCGAAGGCGTCGCGTCTCCCAGATCCCCCAGATCACGTACCACGCCGCGCCCGTGATGGCACCGAACGGGTGTCGGGAGGATGGGATCGGCGCAGCTCGGGCATGACCGCACGAGGAGGCCGCATGGGCACCGCCTTCCAAAGGAGACTGCTACATGAGCGATGCCACGAAGACCCCCGCCACCTGGCTCGGTGCCGAGCTCGACTGGCACGCGGTGCGGCGTGACGCCGTGCTCGCCGGCGTGTTCGCCGCGCTCAACGTGTTCTCCGGCACGTTCGACTGGACGCTCATCCCGCTCGGGCTGATCTTCGGTGCCGGCATCGGCGCGATCCTGCACGTCATGCCTGCTGAGCCGCGTCCCGCCGACAGCAAGCGCGGCCGAATCATCATCCGCGGCCTGAGTGGCCTCGTCGGTGGTGCCTGGACGGCGGGCGCCGTGGCAGTGCTCGCCAGCGGCGCGCTCGTCGACGACGCCATCGCATACCCGATGCTCGACGACATCTGGCAGGAGCTGATCGTCGGCGCGATCACCGGCGCCGCGTGGTACACGATCTGGGGCTTCTACGAGACACGCCCGAGCGCGCTGCGCAGCCAGCCGTCGATCCCGGGCCCCTCTGCTGGCTGATGACGCTCGCGGGGCGCGAACGCCCGGCCGAACCCATCTTGGCTGGTCGACGTATCAGCCCGCAGGTGTGCCCGCGGCCTTCGCCCGCTTGGCGCGCGTGCTCCAGCATGCGGCGTCGGCCGGCACGATCGGCACGCCCTCGGGGCGCGCGTACAGGGCTCGCGCCTGCGCGCTCGTCAGCAGGAGCTCCTCGTCCACGCCCCGCCGCACGGTCACGTTTCCGGCGGGGTCACACTCGACGATCTCGATGTCGAGGCCAGGCACGAGCCCGGCGTCGTAGAAGAATCGCAGCAGCTCACCGTCGTGCTCGGCCAGCCGGACGATCGTGCCGCGGTCGCCGGCGTCGAGCCTCGTCAAGGGCTTGAGCGTCGGGTTCTCGCGCAGCTCGTGATCGGCATCGATCGGATAGCCGTGTGGGCAGCGTTCGGGCTTGCCGAGCTTGTCCCAGAGACGTTCGACCATCTCCTCGTCGAACCCGGCGTCGATGCCGTCGGCCTTCTCGTGTGACTCGGCACCGTCGTAGCCCATCACGTCGGTGAGCAGGCGTTCGACGAGCCGATGGCGGCGCACGATGCGCATCGCAGCGATCCGGCCCTTCTCGGTGAGGATCGCCTCTTTGCGCTCGCCACGCACGACCATGCCCTCACCTTCGAGTCGCTTGAGCATCTCCCCGGCGCTCGCTCGCGACACGCCGAGCTGGTCGGCGATGCGCGCGGCGGCGGTCGGCTGCGGACCACGACGCGACGGAACATACTCGCCGACTGGATAGGCCAGCAGCCAGATCGTCATCAGGTACTCGTCGGCGGTATGGGAGTGGGCGGTGCTCACGCGGCAATCGTCGCACAGGCGCCCGTCTGGGCGCGTCGCTGGGGCGGGATTGTCTGCGCCGGTCGGCCTTGCTATCCTGAGCCGGTGCGCGGCACTTTTCGTGCCGCGCGCTGCCTTCCCTGGTAGCTCAATGGTAGAGCATTCGACTGTTAATCGAAGGGTTGCTGGTTCGAGTCCAGCCCAGGGAGTTCTCGGCTCTCGCCACGCGCGGGAGCTTCGTTGCATGAACTGCGAGATTCCAGCGGGTTATCGCGTTCGGACGAGCCATGGTTCGGGAACGAACTCCCTGCGGTAGCGTCCAACTACCGATTCGCATGCTTCGACTGCTCCGACGCGCATCCTTCACAGCCCGACTGCTCGCGCTTGCCGTGGGTGTCCTGATCGTGCTCGTGGTGATCGACTACGTGGCGCTGCTCGAGCTGCCTGGCCGCGTCGCGAGCGACACCGTCGAGATCGCACTGCGCGAGAACGTGCAGTCGCTCAACGCGACGTTCGCCGACGAACGTACGGAGCTGCGAGCGAGGGCCGAAGGCGTCTCGACCGCTCGAGCATTCCAGCTCGCCGTGCTCGAGGGGAACGAAGCGGAGATCAAGCGGCTCGTCGCCTCCGAAGTCGGCGAAGACGTGCAGGTCCAGCTCATTTCCGGCGAAGAGATCAGCGGCTCCGGTATCGGCCCGGTCAACTACACCTATTCCGTCCAGGGGCGCGAAGGCAAGGGTGATGTGGTGCTGTATCGCCGCATCGACGACTCCGTGCTCGAGCGCGCTGCATCCGCGGTGGACCAGCAGGCCTCCTTCGCCGTGGAACTCGACGGCGAGTTCGTTGCACGCAGTTCGACGTTCCCGACGTCGATCACGACAGGCGATGCGAACTCGAGCGTCGACCCGGGCGTCGCGGAATTGTCCGACGTGAGCGTCGACGGCGACGACCTGCACCTGTACTCGCGCGCCGTGACCTCGAATCCGCGCTATCGCCTGCACGCGCTGTCGACGCCCGACCTCGAACGAGAAGCGCTCGCCGAGATTCGCGGCGACGTTCGCACCGCAATCGCGGGCATGTCGTTCGCGACGATCGCGGCGTTCCTGCTGCTCGTGTTCTTCACGAGCCGCACCGTCCGCAGCTTCGCGATCCGCGTGCGCGCACTCGCCGACGGCGACTACGGCACCCGGCTCGCCGTGCGCGGATCGGACGCCTTCGCCGAGCTCGCCGGCAGCGTCAACCGCCTCTCCGCAGAGCTGTCGGACCAGGTCGGACGGCTCGAGGACACCGCCAGCGCGTTCAGCCGCACGCTCGAGACGCTGGAGGAGGGCATCTGCGTGTGGGACGAACGCGGCGAGCTCTCCTACTGGAATCGCGGAGCCGAGCAGCTCACCGGTCTGTCCCGAGAACGCGCGACGACCGACGATCCGGTGCTGGCGTTCCTGCTCGCCGAACGCGCACCGGGCACGCGCCGCGTGACGCTTCCCGTGCGACGCACCGGTGGCGGGCTCGTCGTCGACCTCGTCGTCACCGCGATGCCGGGCGGCGGTATCGTCCAGACTTTCCGCGACACGACGATGGTCGACATGCTGCAGCAGACGCAGCGCAACTTCATGGCGACCGCCGCGCACGAGCTGCGCACGCCGATCACCACGATCCTCGGATTCGCCGACACGCTCGTGAACCCCGAGCTCGAACTGACCCCGCGACAGCGCGACGAGTTCATCTCGATCATCCGAGACCACGCGCACCAGATGCAGGAGATCGCCGACGCGTTCTTCACCAACCACCAGCTCGCGAACGAGCGGGTGGAAGTGTCGATCGTCGCGGCGATGGTCGACGGCGTCATCGGTGACGCGCTCGAACGCGTGCAGCTGTCGATGCCCGAACGCGCCGAAGACGTCGCGAACGTCAAGGTCGACATTCCCGAACGCGCCGCCGTGCTCGCCGATCGTCGAGCACTCGTCGGCGTCATCGCAGTACTCGTGGAGAACGCGCTCAAGTACGGCAGCGCGCCGATCACGATCACTGCCGAGCGCAAGGGTGGCACCGTCACCGTGCTCGTTCGCGACGAAGGCCCGGGCATCGAGTCCCACCACCACGCCCGGCTGTTCGATCCGTTCTACCGAATCGACGTCGACATGCGAGGCGGTGTCGGCGGCGCCGGACTCGGACTCTTCACCGCACGCAAGCTCATCGAAGCGATGCACGGCGCCATTCGCGTGCGATCGTCACCCGGCCGCGGCGCGACCTTCGTCGTCGAGCTGCCTGCCGCACCGGTCGAGGCCGGCTCCGATGACGATTCCGGCGACGGCCGATCGCTGCGCCTCGTCGGTTAGCACGCGACGCTCCTGACGGAAGTGTTGCGAGACACGCCTTTCGTCAAGATCACCGCCGCACCGGCGGCCCGTGAGGGGTAGCGACCGCGCCCGACCGGGTAGTGCCCACCCATGGAGTGCTGGACCTGCTCGGACCCTGCTGCCGCCACCTGCCGATTCTGCGGTCGCGCGACCTGCCGCCAGCACGCGAAGGTGCTGCCCTACGTGCTCGCGGCGTGGGCCGCCGAGCCGCCCCAGGTGCAGTCGCTCGTGGTCGAGGACGCCATCCACTGTGGCGGCTGCCGACCACATCCTGCACCGGTGCGACTCGACCTCGTCCTGCAGGAGCAGGACACGTGAGCGACGAGTCGGGCCTCTGGGGGCGCCTCGAACGGGAGTTCGGGCTCGTCTCCCTTCGACCGCGCCTGTCCGAGGACGTTCGCATCCGCCATATCGGCGAGGAATACGAGCTCGTGCAGGTCGGCACGCGTCGCGTCCTGCCGCTCAACCAGGACGAAGTGGATGTCGTCCGCCGCTTCGACGGTGAGCAGACCGTTGCCGAGATCATCGTGTCCACGCTCGACGGCGGCACGCTCGAAGTCGAGCCCGTGCTGTCGCTCGTCGACCGGCTCGTGCGCTCGGAAATGCTCGACCAGTACCCGCCACACCTGTACCGTCAGGTCGTCAACCACCTGAATCGCGTCAACGCGCAACGCGGCCTCACGCCACCGCCGGTCGCGGTCCAGGCCGAAGCCGCGAGCGGCGAGGAGCGACCCGAACCGATTCGCGAGCGTCTCGACTCCGGACCGTGGCGGCCCATGTCGCCCGCGCATGCAGAACGCGCACGATTCCTGCGCGGCGTTGCCCTGCTGTCCTCGCTCGACCTGCACTCGATCGGTGCGCTCGCCGACACGGCACACGAGGAGACCTGGAAGCCGGACAGCTTCATCGTCAGCGAGGGTGGCCGCGCTGATCGCTTCTTCATCGTCCAGTCAGGCGAGGTCGACGTGCAGCGTCGCAACACCGACGGCGAACCGTTCGAACTCGCGCGGCTCGGCGCCGGGGACTGGTTCGGCGAAGCCGCGCTCGTGCAGGGCGCCCCACGCAACGCCACGGTCCGCGCCGGCGAGCACCGCATCGTCAAGCTGCTCTCGTTCGACAAGGACGTGTTCGACCGGTACATCCGGCCGCACGTGCAGATGCAGGACGGTCGTGGCTCGGTGCTCGTGAGCCGTCGACGCGCGCAGCTGGAGAAGGTCCCGCTGTTCCAGGCGCTCGCGCCGTCGGACCTCGATCGGCTGGCGCGCGTGCTGCGCGAGGCCCGCGCGGCATCCGGAACGGTGCTCTTTCGCCAGGGCGATGAAGGCGACCTGTTCTACGTGATCGTCGAAGGCTCGGTCGGGGTCGTCAAGGACGGTCGGCCGATCGCCAAGCTCACCGAGGGCGAGTTCTTCGGCGAGACCGCGCTGCTGTTCACCGATACGCGGACCGCCACCATCGCCGCCACCGAGGACAGCCGCTTCTGGGTGCTCGATCGCGGCGCGTTCCAGACGTTCATCCGCGATGCGCTGCTGCATCGACGCGACCTGATGCCCACCGTGCTCAACCGGATCAGCTCGACCGACCCGGTCTGAGCCGTGTAGCGCACCCGACCCCCCGGCTTCGTACAGGGGCGTCGAGTACCGACGGTGACGTGCGAACCCGACCGGTGCGTCGGGCCCTGATCACAGCCCGGCGCGGCGCAGCTCCTCGTCGAAGACCACGTCGACCGAACTGCCCTGGCCGTAGACCGCGATGGCCGACGTGCGCAGCGCAGCGGCCGTCGCCTGGAAGGACATGTCGCCGAGGCGTGCGTTGTCGATCGAGTCGTAGAACACGTTCTCGACGACCTTCCAGCCTTCCTCGCCACCGAAGCGTGACTGCACGCGCTGCGCGGCGGTGCTGATGACGCCGCTTGCCCAGTGCTCCTCGACCTCGCGGCCGGCTGCCTTCTCGGCGTTGACCTGGTCCATCGACGTCCACAGACCGTGGATCGCCTGCTGGTCGTCGGGGTTGGCGATGTTGCGCATGAGCTTGTAGTCGCTCCGGGCGGTGTACATGCCCTCGCCGATGCGCCAGTCGCGCGTCGCGGCGGCCGCCATCACGTCGGCGATGCCTTCGTTGGTGGCACCCGCCTCGTCCGCCTCGCCACCGAGGTGACCGGTCTCCTTGCGAATGACGCCGTGCGTGAGCTCGTGGATCGCCAGGTCGTCGGCGTGGCCCATCGCTGCCTGCTCGACGAGACCGCGCACGCCCTGGTACGACTTGCCGACGCCGAAGTGGATCGCCTCGGAGATCTGGCCGTTGGCATCGGGCAGCGCGTAGTAGCCGCCGTTGCCCTTGAACATCTCGTCGCCGCTCGCGTCGGTGCGGCGGTCGTTGACGAGCACGTCGACGCCGGCCCCGGCACCGTCGAGTCCCTGGCGACCGAACGTGTTGGCGTAGTAGTCGAGGCCCTTCTGCACGTTCGCGCCGGCAACCGCGGCATCGCTCGTGTCGGACGTGCCGGTCTGGGTATCGGTGACGCGTGCGCGGGCTCCGGCCGCCGCGGCCGTCGTCACTCCCGCGGTCCGCTCGAGCGCCAGCGGCGTGGTATCGGCCGGCGGCGCGACCTGGCGGTCGAAGCGAAGGTGCGGCGGGAGTGCGTCGGTCGTGGCGGCGTCGCCGTTGGAGCGAGTCTCGGGACGAGTCCGAGTCGACGACGTCGTCGGCGAGCGGTCAGCAGCTCGCTCGCGGAGCGTGTCCATCAATCCGCCCGAGGTGGTGGTGGACGACGATGTACGGCCGCCGCCGTAGGTCGTCTTCGAATCGATCGCGAGATCCTTCGAGCGCTCCTGCTTGGGCGCAGCCTTGGTGGGCTCATCGTCGCCCACGTTGAAGACGTCGCGGACGAAGTCCACGGCCTTGTCGAAGATGCCGTCAATGAACGACACGAGACCAACCCCCTTCTGGCAGCTCGTCGCGCCCCTCCTGGACGTGACGTGCGGAACTCCCTGGCCGGAGCGCCGCGTCGGCGTGCTGCCCCTCGAAGGTACGACGACCTCCGAAACCGCGCAACGGGGTACCGACTCGGGTGCTCGATCGGCGGGGGAAGAGAGAACGGGCCTCGGCGGCATCCGTGCCGCGCGAGACCCGTGAAGCCCCTGAGTTGCGTGATCGCCGCGGGTGCCAAGGGGAGGGGGGAGGCTGCGGTTATCAGTGGGTCGGCGGCGAGGGGGAGAGGAGGGTGCTGCCGGGTCCCGGTGGGGGGTATGAGTTAGTTGTACACGACGATCTGCAAAAGCGTCAAGCACAAATTTCTAGATGCAATTTCGAGGCGTGACGCGCGGCGTTGGTCTCGCGGCGCGCGCTGGCATCACGCGAAGTGCCTGCTATACTCGCGGGCGGACCACGCAACGGCGCTCCGGATGGGCGACGGCGCGGTACCGGCAACCTGAACTGGACGTTCAAGGGCCACATGGCCCTTTTTTCATGGCACGACACTTCGACAGGGAACGCGAGCTGCAGGACCGCCTTCAGGCGACGGTCAGCGCGAGCCTGCCCGAGGTCGAGATCATCGAGGTCGAGCTCAACGAGCCCCAGGAGAAGGTCGTCGTCTACATCGATCGGCCCGGCACCGACGACGGCGTGGCCATCGAGCACTGCGAGGCGGTCACGCACGCGATTCGCGACGAGGTGCCCGACCACGAACTCGAGGTCTCGAGCCCGGGCATCGAGCGCCCGCTGCGCACCGCGGCGCACTTCGTCGAGCACGTCGGCGAGCGCGTGCGCATCCGCGAGCAGGGCCGTCATCGCGCCTCGATCGTCGAGGTGCTCGCGGTGGATGAAGCTTCAGGGGTGACCGTTCGCCCCGACGGTGGCGACGAGCGAGTCGTCCCGTTCAACGACATTGTCCGATGCAAGCTGGTGGTCGAGGATCCCTTCGCCGCCGCGGCCAAGCGAAAGGGGACGTCATGAGCCGAGAGATCATCGAAGCTGTCCGAATGCTCGAGAGCGAGAAGGGCATTTCCGGCGAGGACCTGCTGACGGCGCTCGAGGACGCACTGCTCGCGGCCTACAAGAAGACGCCCGATGCCGTGCCGTTCGCGCGCGTCGAGATCGATCGTGACAAGGGCACCTTCCAGATCCACCAGTTCGTGGGCGAGGAGCTTCCGATGGAAGCGATCATCCTCAAGGACGAACCGGAGATCGACGAGAGTGCTCCGCCCGCCGAGCCCGTCGCCGACGGCGAGGAGGACGAGGACGAGATCGACTTCGACATCGACTGGTCGCAGGTCTCGGCCTCCGACATCGAGACCGTGCCGATCAACCCGTCCGGCGAGTTCGGTCGCATCGCCGCGCAGACCGCCAAGCAGGTCATCCTGCAGCGCATCCGCGAGGCCGAGCGCGGCATCATGTACGACGAGTACATCGACCGCGTCGGCGACCTCATTAACGGCACCGTGCAGTCGCAGGAGCGTGGCGTCACCGTCGTCGAGCTCGGCCGCGGCGCCGAGGCGATCCTGCCCAACAGCGAAGGCATCCCCGGCGAGCGCTTCGACCACGGCTCACGCGTCAAGGCCGTCATTCTCGAGGTGCGCAACGGCACCAAGGGCCCGCAGATCGTGCTCTCGCGCGGGTCGGAGGAGATGATCCGCCGCCTGTTCGAGCTCGAGGTGCCCGAGGTGGGCGACGGTCTCGTCGTCATCAAGAGCGTCGCGCGCGAGCCCGGCTACCGCTCCAAGATCGCGGTGGAGAGCAACCAGCAGGGCGTCGACCCGGTCGGCGCTTGCGTCGGTCCGCGAGGTTCGCGCGTGCGCATGGTCGTCTCCGAACTGCGCGGCGAGAAGATCGACATCATCCCGTGGAACGACGAGCCGGCGCGATTCATCGCCAAGGCGCTCTCGCCCGCGCGCGTGAAGGAAGTGCTCGTCGACGACGAGAGCATGCAGGCGACGGTCATCGTGCCGGAGGACAACCTCGCGCTCGCGATCGGCCGTGAAGGTCAGAACGCGCGCCTTGCTGCGCGACTGACGGGCTGGCGCATCGACATCCGCTCGGCGGCCGAGTACGACGCCAACGCCCCCGAGGAGGGCGACGCGCCGACCGGGGCTCCCGGCGAGTTCGCCGACGACGGTCGCTGCCAGGCCGTGCTCAAGACCGGCAAGCGCTGCCCGAACTCCGCAGAAGACGGCGAGCGGTTCTGCTCGCTGCACGAAGGCTGGGTTCCGAGCGAGGTCGAGGACGAGCCCGAGGCCGACGAGCCTGCGGCCGAGACCGCGACGGACACCGAGGTGACGGCCGAGGTCGACGCCGAAGCCGTCGCCGACGAGGTTGCCGACGCCGACCTTCCGGAGACGGTGGCGGACGCGGACACGAAGATCGAGACCGAGGCGACGCCCGTTGGTGGCGGAGCCGAGGGCGAGACGACCGAGGAAGATGGCTGACGGCCATGGACCAGTACGGACCTGCATCGGATGTCGCGCGCGAGTGTCGCGCGACGAACTCGTCCGCCACGTGCTGGAGCACGGGGCAGACGGGTCTGCGCGTGTCGTGCGTGACCGCGGGGTACGGCTTTCGGGCCGTGGCGCGTGGCTGCATGACGACGAGCGGTGCAGGCAGCTCGCGACGAAGCGACGTGCGTTCCGACGCGCGCTGCGGATCGCGGGCGACATCGAATTACACGACGTCACGAACAACGACGGAACGTAGCGAAAGGCATGCTGAGCTTGCTCAGGATGACCGAGCGAGTGACGTTTCGCGCGAAGTAACGAAGCGGCCGGGCATGTAACAAGCCCGGACTGACAGTCAGAGGAAGCGGTAGCCGAAGATGAGCAAGAAGCGTGTCTACGAGATCGCGCGTGAGCGTGGCCTGACGAGTCCCCAGGTGATCAAGCGCCTGGAGCAGGCCGGCGTCGCCGTGAAGGCAGCCGCATCGACTGTCAGTGCGGAGGACGAGGAGAAGGTCTTCGGCGCCGCAAAGGCGCGCGAGACCGCGGCGCCTGCCGCCGGCAAGGGCCTGCCCAGCTGGCTGAGCCCGAGCTCGCAGAGCGGTCCGCGCACCACGTCGAAGGCGGCACTGGACGCTGAGCGCGAAAAGCGCACCGCCAAGGTCGACGCGGCCAAGGCCGCGAAGGCGAAGGCGCAGGACCAGGCTCGTGCCATCCGCGCGCAGCTCGCCGCAAAGAAGGCGCAGCAGGAAGCGGCCAACGAGGCAGCACGGCAGATCGCCGACGAGATTCCCGGCGAGGTCGCCAAGGCCGCGGCCGCGGAGACGCCCGTCGCCGAAGCACCGGTTGCGGCTGTCGAACCGGCCCCGGTCGCAGAAGCGCCCGCTGCCGAAGCGCCCACCGTCGAGGCCCCCGTCGCGGAAGCCCCGGTCGAAGCGCCGGCCACGCCCGCCGAGGACGTGGCCGCCGACTCCGACGAGGACTCGCGCGTCGGACCGAAGATCCTCAGGCGCGCCGACGCCGTGCCGGAGCCCGTCAAGGCGCCCGAGCCCGTCGCGCCGCCCAAGGCAGCGACCCCGGTCGCGCAGCAGGAAGCCAACGACGCCGCGTCGGAAAAGCTCAGCGAAGCCGACCTGCGCCGTCGCGCGCAGAAGATGGCGCAGCAGCGCGTCGCCGAACTGGCGGCCCGCCGTCGCGCCGACCTCGAACGCGAGAAGATCGAGGTCGAGCAGCGCAAGCGCGACGAAGAGCGCGGCGAGAAGAAGAAGGACAAGAAGAAGAAGGCCGGCGAGACCGCCGAGCCGGTCGCCGGCGATCCGGGCTTCATCGGTTCGCGCAAGCCGCGCGTCGGTGGCGCCGACGCCGATCGCGGTGGTCGCGGCGGTCCGCAGAAGCGTCGCCGCGTGGTCATCGACTCCGGTGGCCAGCGTGGTCGTGGCAACAGCGGCGGTCGAGGCCGCGGCGGTCGCAGCAAGTACCGCAAGCAGGAGGAAGTCGTCGTCGTCGATCCGACGATCCCCGTCACGGTGCCCGCGGGCGCGAGCGTGAAGGAACTTGCGGACAAGCTCCACGTCGGCTCGACGGAGGTCATCCGCGCGCTCATGGAGGCCGGCGAGATGGTCACCATCACGCAGACGCTGACCGCCGAGCAGATCGAGACGGTCGGCATCGCGCTCGATCCGCCGCGCGAGATCATCGTCAAGAGCGCGGCCGACGAGGACGTCATTCCCGTCTTCGAAGACGCCGAAGAAGACATGGTCACTCGCGCTCCGGTCGTGACGATCATGGGTCACGTCGACCACGGCAAGACGAGCCTGCTCGACGCCATCCGCGAGACCAAGGTCGCATCCGGCGAGGCCGGCGGCATCACGCAGCACATCGGTGCGTACCAGGTCGAAGTCGCCGGTGAAGACGGCGAGATGCGCACGGTCACGTTCCTCGACACGCCGGGCCATGAAGCGTTCACCGCGCTGCGTGCGCGTGGCGCGAAGGTCACCGACGCGGCAGTGCTGGTCGTGGCAGCCGACGACGGCGTCAAGCCGCAGACGATCGAGGCGATGGACCACGCGAAGGCAGCCGAGGTGCCGATCATCGTGGCGATCAACAAGATCGACAAGGACAACGCACAGCCCGACAAGGTCATGGCAGAGCTCGCGCAGCACGAGCTGCAGCCGGTCGAGTGGGGTGGCGACACCGAGGTCGTCCAGGTCTCGGCGAAGCAGCGCACGAACCTCGACGGGCTCCTCGAGCTGATCCTGCTCCAGGCGGACGTGCTCGAGCTCAAGTCGAACCCGAACGCCGACGCGTCCGGCTACATCATCGAGTCGAAGCTCGACCCGGGCCGAGGCCCGGTCGCGACGATGCTCATCGATCGGGGCACGCTGAAGGTGGGCGACGCGATCTACGCCGGGCAGACCTACGGCAAGGTGCGTGCACTGCTCGATTTCCGCGGCGAGCGCATCAAGGAAGCGGGTCCGGCCGTGCCGGTGGAGATCGTCGGCTTCGACGCGGTTCCCGATGCGGGCGAGTTCTGCATGGTCGTGGAGAACGAGCGGGTCGCTCGTGAGCGGGCGCAGAAGAAGGCGCTGCGGCTCAAGTCCGAGATCCTGGCCAAGCGTCAGCACGGCCTCACGCTCGACAGCCTGTTCACGCGCATCAAGCACGGCGAGGTCCAGGACCTCAACCTCATCGTCAAGACCGACGTTGCCGGTTCTGCGGAAGCCATCGAGCAGGAGCTCGGCAAGATCCAGCACGAGGAAGTGCGCGTGCGCATCATCCGTGCCGCGGTCGGTGCGATCACCAAGGACGACATCATGCTCGCCTCGGCATCGAGCGCGATCATCGTCGGCTTCAACGTGCGCGCCAACGCCGAGGTCCGCGAGGTCGCGGTCAAGGAAGGCGTCGACGTTCGCGACTACCGCGTCATCTACAAGCTGCGCGAGGACATCGAAGCAGCGCTCGGCGGCATGCTCAGCCTCAACGAGGTCGAGCGTACCCTGGGCGAGGCCGAGGTTCGCCAGGTCTTCAAGGCGAGCAAGATCGGCACGATCGCGGGCTGCATGGTCACCAACGGGACGATCACTCGTGGCGCGAAGGTTCGCCTGCTGCGCGACGGAACGATCATCTACGAAGGCGAGATCGACACGCTCAAGCGCTTCAAGGACGACGTTCGCGAAGTCCAGCAGGGCTTCGAGTGCGGCCTCTCGCTGCAGAACTACAACGACGTCAAGGAAGGCGACACGATCGAGTCCTACGTCATCGAGGAAGTCGAACGAGACCTCGAGGCGGAGTTCGCCTCCAAGGCCTGATCGTCACCCGCACGATTTCGGGGTCGTCGCGCACACGCGCGGCGGCCCCGTGTGCGTTTCCGTGCCCACGCCGGCTTCGTACGCTGGCGTCGGTACTCGACGGCCACGTGCGAAACCAGACGAGAATCGCTGTCTCGCACCGCCCGGCTTCGTACGCTGGCGTCGGTACTCGACTGTCACGTGCGAAGCGCGAGCTCGTCGAGTGTTCGCAGGACGATCGTGAGTGCACGGTCGAGATTGTGGTCGAGGACACGTACGCTCGGTATGTCGTGGGCCAGGTACAGTGCGTCCTTCAGCGCGTCCTCGCGCATGACCGGCTCAAGTTCATGTGAGCGTTCGTCCAGTTCGACCGCGAGACCGGCGCGTTCGATCCACAGGTCGGGGCGCACCACCGTTCCGGACAGGACCAGTTGTTTGTTGCCGACCACGTCCGGGATGCCGGCGCGACGCAGCATCTCCGCGAGTCGCGCCTCGTTGCGGTTGTCGGCGCCGTTGTCGCCGTGGAGGAATCGGTCGAGCGCGAGACCAATGCGGCGCGTGCCCCGCCGATGCTGGTTGCGCTGCATCGTTCGCTCGAGTCGTGCGATGTCGAGTACGCGGCGGTGCGCCGCCTCGCGCAGGTACCGACACAGCTGTGGGACCGATCGAACGTCCGCCAGGTCCACGATCGTGCGCTCCGGAGATGTCACTGCGAGCCCATTGCGCGTCGCCCGGTCTTCGGGATGCACGGTACGAGACTGCAGGATCCGCACACCGTCGATCGCTCGCTGGCGTCGAATCACGAGCAGCTCGGGTGGCGGCATGTCTCGACGACGCGAGAAATCCCACTGAAACGCCGCCGCCTCGCGAGCCAACAGACTGTCCGGTGTCGCGGCGAGCAGCGCGGCCCACGTCTCGGTCAGCGGAATTCCCGAGTCACACCCAAAAATGTACGTGCCCGAATGGCGACGATGAATGGCGCCCCTGCGACATCTCCGTGCAAGTGCGCTCTCGGACACTCCTGACGCAATTGCCTGATCGAAGGTGAACGCGCCACCTTGTGGCGTCGCCAGGCGTGCGAGGATGTGGTCGATCGATTCCACCTGCATGATCGTGAACAGCCACACGTCACGAGAGTGTCACGATCGTCACGAATGCGTTCCGAAATGCGCGCAGGATCCGCACATTCCCCCGGCTTCGTACGCTGGCGTCGGTACTCGACTGTCACGTACGAACCGGGCGGGCACGCGCCCTGCGCTGGTCAGTCGCCGTATTCGTCGATCGCCAGCACCGTGCGCTGACGCACCGACACGTCGATGTCCGGGCGTGATTCGAACACCCGGTAGGCCGCGTCGAGCAGGTCCTCGACGTCGCCCGACCCACGCCCCACGATGCTCACCGCGATCTGGGCGCGCTGCCACTTCTCGTGGTGGTCGACCTCGCTCACCGAGAAGCCCGCGTCGCGCAGGCGCTGCTTGATGCTGCGCAGCGGCTGGCGCTTGTCCTTGAGCGACTGCGCCTGGGGGATGTGCACGTCGAGCACCATCAGCCCCGCGAATCCACGGCCCCCCGCCATCAGCGGCTGCTCCACGCGCTGCACGAGCGTTGGGAGACGAACGACGTTGGACGGAGTTGGCGCATCGACGATCACCCTGTCAGGTTCGGCGCGGGATCGCACCTCCCTGCAAGGCAGCTACCAGCGATTGCGGTCCGGGTCGAACAGGTCCCGCCAATCGCGGCCCATGCCCCGCCACGCGTCGTGATCCAATCCTGACATTCGGTCCATCGGATCCCCATCATCACCCCGCCGCCGTCGCCGGCCAAAGATCCTGAGCATCCGCCCGAACAGGCCCTGACCCTTCTTGCGCCGGATCAGGCGCCTGAGCTGCCCGACTCCGTGGACATGACCCAATCCGCCGCCCGCCCCGGGCGCCATCGAGCCGATCAGCTTGCCGCCCACCAGCAGCGGCTTCGCCAATGCTGCGCCGGCCGCGAGCACGCCCGTCGCGACGCCAGACGTCACCACGGGATGCTTCTTCGCGAAACTCGCGACGCGCGTACCCAGACCCTTGTCACCGTGCGACGATGGTCCTGCACGATTCGGCTTCGGCGTCGCCTCGGTGGCCGTCGTCGTCGACGAGTCATCTCCCACGGTCGTGCCCGGCGGCGGATCACCTGACGTGTCCCCGCCGGGGCCCGGATCGGGCGCAGGCGGCGCGGGATCCGGCGTTCCCGCATCCGGCGGGGCTGGTGCCGGATCGACCGGATCGCTGCCGCCGCTCGGCGGGGTCGGCGTCGGATCCGCCGTCGGCGCGGGCGTGCTCGCCCGATCAAGCACCGCGAACCTCGTGCTCGACAGCGCCGCATTCGCATACATCGGATCGAGCGTGGTGACCCGCCACGTCAGCCGCACCGATTCGCTCGCGTCCTCGTTGACGCCGTCGTCGACCGCCCTGACCGTGAACGCATGTGCCTGGTTGGGATCGGCGGGATCGATGATCGCGCTCGCCGGGCGGACGATCACGTCCGCGCTCGAGCTGACCACGGGCTCGACCCTGATCGTCCGCGTCGGATTGCCGTCGGCGAGGATCGACACGACCACCGCGTCGCCACCCTCCCGCACGTCGATGATCCCATCCGCGTCGGGTGTCCAGCCCACCCCGGCTCGCTGCAGCAGCCGAGCAGGATCGTCGTCGGCCACCTGCACCGCCACCGGACGCTCCGCCAGGCCCGCGAAAGCCGCATCTTCGCTCGCGACCGTCAGCACCACGCGACCCACGTGCGGGGTCGGCTCCGCCACGGCGTCGTCGAACGCCACCACGCGCACCGACTGCGCCTGGTTCCAGTTCTCGCGCGTAAACGTCAGCATCCCGCTCGGAGCACGCAGCTCCCGATCAGGCACCGTCGGCGCCACGCGCACGTCCGCGCTCGGTCGCGCCCCGAGCCGCACCTGGAACGTCGTCGCCGTTTCCGGCGTGGCCTCGCTCACTCGCGTCAGGCCGGTCGCATCCACCAGCATCGCCGGCACGTCGTCGTCCGACACCGTCGCCACGACCGACGCACCCGCCATGCCCGTGTATGCAGCATCGGTGGTCGACGATCCCTGCACGCTGATCGTGGCGCTGGCCGCGCCGTCGACGTCGGGGTCGTCGACCGCCGTCACCGTCGCGTCCTGGGCCACGTTCCAGTTCGACGCGTCGAACGTCAGCGCGGCCGGCGCCACCGTCGCCTGGCCGGAGTTCGACGCGAGCGATACCGTGACGCTCCCGGTAGGCCGCGTGGCGAGCCGCACACCGAAGCTCGCACTCGTCGCCGGCTCCGACACCGACACCGATCCGGTGCTGACGACGATGCCCGCGACATCGTCATCGATCACCGTCACCGGCAGCTGCACGGCAGCCAGCGCCGTGTACGCCGGATCGCCGCTGCCCGCGCGATGCGACACCTGCGTGACGACGCTGTCGGGGGTGGTGTCCACCTGGTCGTCGATCGCGGTCGCCCTCACCGTCTGGGGCCTGAACCAGTTGAGCGCGTCGAACGTCACCGACGTCGTCGACAACTCGAGCCGCGCGTCGCCCGTCACGTCGATGCGCGTCGCGCTCGTGGGTGCCGCAGTCAGCACGACCGTCCAGCTCGTTGCCGCGCCGCCCTCGGTCACGGCATTGCCGCCCGCCGCGGCGGTCACCTTCACGGCGGGCGTGGGCGTGATGAACGTCGCGGCGCTCGCGTACTCGGTGCGGTTGTCGACGTTGTCGATCACCACGAGT
Organism: Gaiellales bacterium; assembly: GCA_038212015.1. GTDB lineage: Bacteria > Actinomycetota > Thermoleophilia > Gaiellales > SKUG01 > JAGQUL01. The sequence goes on from JBBQUY010000038.1 coordinate 18,703, forward strand.
CGATACTGGTAGCACGTCGCGGCGCTGACGCTCGTGTCGGCCATCGGGCTGACCGGCATCGTCGTGCCGACCATCGCCCACCCACTCCACGCACCCGTGTCGCACGCGGTGGGGGAGAGCGTCGCGGCCTGCCGACGGGCGACGTACCACTCGCGGATGCCCGATCCGGCGTCGTTGCCGGCGCTGAAGACGAGCGACGGCGTCGCACCCACGCCGTCGGCGTAGGAGATCGACCCGGCCTGCGGCAGCGCACCGTCGAGCGCGACGGTCAGCTCCGTCGATGCGCTGTTTCCGGCGTTGTCGAACGCAGTGATCGACTGCGCACCCGCGCCCGTCACGGTCGGCGCGAAATCGTAGGTGAACTCGTACGGTCCGGGGTTGGCGACGCTGTCGCCGGCGGGCGTCCAGCCCCCGCCGAGTGGCGGGAACAGGACGGATGCGACGTCGGTCTGTGGGTCGCTGGCGCCCACGAGCACGCGCGTGGACCCGGCTCCGTCGGGATTCACCCACAGCGTCGAGCCGCTCGTGTGCTGGAACTGCGTTCCGGACAGCTCGGTCGTTCCGGTCATCGTGATCGTCGGTGCGCCGTTGTCGACGACGATCGTTCGCGTGGCGATCGTCGCTCCGCTGTTGCCGACCACGTCGGCCCCGGACAGCGTGATCAGATAGCTGCCGTCGCCCATCGATGCCGCCGGAAGGTCGCACGACCAGCTCCGGGTCGCTGCAGGTGCGCTGATCGTGCTGAGCGTGCAGGTGCCCGTCGTGCCCGCGCCGTCGTCGTAGCTGATCGATGCGCTGTCGGGCCGGCTCCCGGTATCGGTGATCGTCCCCGTCAACGTCACGTCGGATGTCACCGGGCCGGCCGGGGTCGCGGAGATGTCGCCATCGGGCGCCGTGGTGTCGATCGTCAGGCCGTCCGAGCACGACCACGACGCGGCCTGGTTGCCGGCGTTGTCCACGGCTCGCACGCACAGGTTGCGGAGGTCGCCGTCCACGAGCGCCGGCAGCGGCGAATGCGAAGCCACGCGCGTGGTGTTGCCGCCAAACGACCCGCTGCAGGCGGTGGTCGCCGAGAAGCACCAGTCGTAGTCGCGCACGCCCGACCCGGCGTCGGAGCCGGCGTTCCAGCTGCCTCGAAGCGTTGCGCCGTCCTGGCTGAAGTCCGCGTCGGTCGTGGCGGTGATGACGCCGTCGAAGATGTCGGCCGTCGACGGGTTGGTCGGCGTGGTGGTATCCACTCGGAAATCGGGCGTGCCGCCGCGAGCGGTCCAGTCGCTCGCGAGCCCGCCCTGGTCGACGACGCAGGCGCGCCAGCGGTAGTCCGTGTCACTGACCAGTCCGCTCACGGTCACGGAAGCCGTGACCGCCGTGCTGCCAGCCGCCGCAACGAGTGCGGTCCCCGCGTACAGTCCCGGCCCTGCGGTTCCGCACGTGCCGCTGAACGCCGTCGACCCGGGTCGAACCTCCACCCACGGCGTGAGCGTCTGGTTGACGTTCTGGTCGGTCACGCGGAACGTGAGCACGGCCATCGCCTGATTGGTCCATGCGCCGGCTCCGATCGCGGTCGTGCCGTCGGAGCGGAACTGGGCATGACCGCTCGGCGCGTCCGGCGCGTCGTTGACGCCGAGGAACTCGAAGCCGTTCGACGACGCGTACGTCGACAGGTTGCCGACCGTATCGCGCGTACGCACGGAGGAGTAGTAGGTGACGCCGTTCACCAGGCTCGCGCTCGAGGTCGAGTAGCTCGTCGTCGCACTCGTCCCGGTGGCAAGCACCGTGCCCGCGCAGTTCGCCGAGCTGCTCAGGCACCAGTCGTAGTCGAGCACGCCTGACGCTGCGTCGCTGCCCGCGGTCCAGTTCGCGGACACCGTCGAGCCGCTCTGGCTTGCCGCGTCCGTGCCCGCCCCGTCGCTCACCGTCGTCGGTGCACTCGGGCTGGTCGTGTCGATCGTGAAGCCGTCCGAGCACGTCCACGTCGACACGTTGCCGGCGATGTCACGCGTACGCACGCACGAGAAGTACGTGGACCCGCTCGTCATCGCGCCAGTCGTCGTCGCGGTGCGCGTCGTGTTGCCGGTCGTCATCGTCGTGCCGGAGATCGGCGTGCAGCCGGTGCTCACGGTGGAGAAGCAGGAGTCGTACGACGCGATGCCGCTGCCTGCATCCGATCCGACATTCCAGCTCGCCGACAGCGCCGTGGTGGAGGAGGACCAGTCCTCGTCGCCACTGAAGGTCGTCGACAGGTCGTAGATGCCCGCGCTCGTCGGGTTGTTCGGCGCGGTGGTGTCGACGGTGAATCCGTCCGAGCAGGTGTATGTCGAGGCGTTGCCGGCGTCGTCGATGGATCGGACGCAGTACTGGTACACCCCGTCGCTCGGAGTCGTGATGCCCGTGCTCGTGGCGTTGGCGACCGTGAACGTCGTGAGCGCGGACGTACAATCCGTGCTTGTCGTTCCTGCCTTGAGGCAGATCTCATACGCTGCAACGCCGGTCTCGGCGTCGCTTCCCGCGCTCCAGTTGATGAGCACGCTGAATGCGCTGAACATGTCGACGTCCGCTCCCGAGCCGTCATTCGCGGTCGCCGGTGCCGTCGGTGATCCGGCATCGACCTTCACCGTCGTGGTCTGCGACGAGGTCGCCGAGTTGCCGACGTTGTCGGTCGTCACCAGCCGGTACGAGTAGCACCTGCCGCTCAGCACGCTCGTGTCCTCGCCACCAACGAGCGCAACCGTGTCGGCGTACGTGCCGTTCATCGTGCACGAATCCGCGGACAGCGCTCCCTCGTCTCGCTTCACGATCGTGCTGGCGATGCCGGATCCTGTGCCGTCGCTGCCGGCCGTGACGGTCAGTGGTACGGACAGCGTTCCCACCAACGTCGGTGGATTGCTGATCGACCCGCTCGTCGGATCGGTCCCGTCCTCGAGCACCTCGAAGCTGCCGGTGGACGTGTTCGCGTTCGCCGAGTCGTCGGTGACCACGAAGTTCTTGAGCCCCAGCTGCGCCGAACCGGGATCCCATCTGTAGAGCTGCTCGTACGGCGACGTCGTGACGCTCGTCGTCGCCAGGGGCGTCCAGCCGGTGAGCAGCGCGCCCGGGAAATCCACCTGCTTGACGCCGCTCGTCGCGTCCGCAGCGCCCGAGCGCACCACGAAGTCGCCGTTGACCGTGGGGTTGTACCAGACCGTCGGGATGGTCCCGTTCACGACGTACTGGTAGTCGGGGCTGGTTCCCTCCACGATCGTCGGCGCCGAGGTGGGCTGGTCCACGTCGCTCGCCGAGACGGTCGACGTCGTCGCACTCGTCACCGATGTCGTACCGCAGCCCGTCATGCACGTGTTGGCCGCCGTCACCCGTGCGCGCACCGTGGTTCCCGCGTCGGCAGCGGTGAGCGTGTAGCTGGCGGTCGTCGCGCCGCCGATGTCGACACACCCGGGCGTGCAGCGCTGCCACTGGAACGTGAAGCTCATCGGCGCGTACCCGCTCCACGTGCCGGTGCTCGACGTCAGCGTCGAGCCTTCCTGCGTCGTTCCCGTGATCGCCGGCAGGACCGTGTTCGACGGCGGCACGCCAGCGATGACGGACGTCTGCGCGGTCGTGGTGCTGGTGGAGCCCGACGAGTTGGTGGCGACGATCGTCGCGCGGATCGTGGAGTTCACGTCGGCCGCGGTCAGCGTCAACGCGCTGGCGGTCTGCCCGGCGATCGGCTGGCACGACGCCCCGACAGCGTCACAGCGGCTCCAGAAGCGCGTGTACGACGATGCTCCGCTCCAGGTGCCGTCGCTGGCGGTGAGCGTCTGGCCCATCGTCGTGGTGCCGCTGATCGTGGGCGCCGTGGTCAGCGTGGGGGAGGTGCCGATGCCGTCGCCGATGCGGTAGGCGACGGCGGTCGTGGCCCAGGTTCGTGCCGCCATGAGCGTGCCCGACGCCACGTAGCCGCCGACGGTCGTCGTGGTTCGATACGCGCCGTACAGCGCCAGGTTGGATCCCGCGCTCCCACCGCTGCTGCCGCTTGCGGGAATGGCCGTGAACCCCGCATCGGGCGTATACGTCTCGGTGAACAGACCGTTGACGCCGACCGCACCGAACAGCAGCGTTCGCGCCGCGGTCGTGGTCAGCGACGCAGTCGGTGCCGCATCGGCGCCGGTGCCGACGCCGCTCGCGTCGACGATGTGCCCCTGTACCTGGCTGAAGCGGTGCAGTGATGCCGCGCGGACGTTCGACGCGAAAGAGAAATTGATCACGATCGTGTCGCCGGGAACCAGTGCCTGCGTGATGAACGACGACCACGTCTCGGTGGTGTGGGAGTTGGTGATGCGTCGGTCGAAGTGCCAGAGGTTGCCGCGGCTGTCGGTCACGCTCCACACGTTGGGCGAGTTGTGCGCGACGGGCAGCACCACGAACTCGTTGGCGGAGATCGCGGTGGAGACCGGCACCACCAGCGTCGTGCCCGTCGTCTTGTCGGCTGCAGACCCGCCGGTTCCCAGGTACTGCGGCAGCGCCGGCTCGACGATCGTCAGCGCACTGAACTCGGTCGTGGTTCCGGTGTCCGGGTTCATGACCGTCACGTCGCGCGGCCCGGTCGCCGTGCCGGTCGCGGAGCTGAGCACTACGTCCAGGCGTGTGGCGTTGACGAATGTCACGCTGTCGACGGACACGCCGGTGCCGGAGACGGTGACGATCGCGCCGCTCACGAACCCGGTTCCCGTGACCTGGATCGCGACGCCGGTCGCGCCCCGGACCATGGTGCTCGGCGTGACGGACGTGATGTCGGGCGTTGACAGCGTGCTGAACGATCGCGTGCTGCTCCAGCTCGACACGCCCATGTAGCTGTCGGTCGATCGCGCGCGCCAGTAGAAGATGCCGTCCGGCAGCGCCGTGGTGACGGTCCAGCTGCCGTTGGCACCGCTCGACAGGTCCGACGCGCTCGTCCCGGTGCGAACCGGTGACGCACACGCCGGGTCCGAGCACACCTCGAAGGTGATCGTGCCGGTGTCGCCTTCGGGGTCGCCGTATGTCGCCTTCAGCGTGGGTGTCGTGCCCGCGACCGCTGCGTTCAGCGGCGTCACGAGCGTGGGGGTCGTGACGCCGTTGCCGATCGAGGCGTTCACGGTGAGCGACTGCGCGGTGGCGTGGGCGTGCGTCACGAGGCCCGCGAACACGAGCAGCACCATGATGCCGACGATCACCGGGATGTGACGGCGGCCGCTCACGGGCTCACCACCTCGAACACGACGCTGTTGGAGTACGTGCCCGGCGGCGTGAGGGTCGACGCGACGACCCCGAAGCGGACGCCGGCCGTGGCCGTTCCGGCAATCGTCGACTGCGCGACGGTTCGCGACGTCGACTGCTTGAGCGCGTACCAGCCCGAGCTGGCAGCGGTGCACGGCGAGGTCGTCATCGAGTCGCTGGTCGCTCCGGCTCCCACGCTGTTCAGGCACATCCCGAATCCGGAGGTCAGCATTCCACCGGCGGCGCTCGTGTCCGGGATCTGGGCTCCGCCACTCGACTGCATGCCCCACAGGTCCGACGAGTCCGTTGCGCGCAGCCGTGCCGAGCTGGAGTTGCTCGCTCCGAAGGAGATGTCGCAGTTCGAGGTCGTGACGGAGGTGCCGCCGCGCATGAGCATCGGCAGCAGGATCGACGGGCCGCACCCGACGGTCAGATGCGTCGCGGGCGGCACGTTCACCGGCACGGACGTGGTGCCCGCCGCGCCGTTGCCCGTGGGGGCGACGACCGCGATCGCCACGCAGGCGAGCATGATGGCGGATGTCAGCAGGCGAAGCTGTCGCGACCCGATCATGGATTCGCCACCGCCGTGAACGTCAGGTTCGCGACATAGTCGCCGGCGGGGGTGCTCGGCGTCGCATGCACGCCGAAGCGGAACGTCGCGCTGCCGCTGATGGAACTGGTCGTGTATGCGAACTGCTGCGCGTTCTCGGGGACTGCCTGCCACCCGGTCGACATGGACGCGCATGCGCTGTACGTGCCACTCGTGCCGCCCCCGATCGCAGCAAGACAGACACCGAAGGTGTTGGCCGTGAGCAGGCCGGTCGCGTCGGGGATTCCCGCTCCGGGGCCGGGGGTGGGCTGCAGCGCCGAGCCGATGCCGTCGTGTTCGAGCATCAGGGACGCACCGTTCGGCGCATCGGTGCCGAACGAGACCGAACACGGGTTGGACACGACGGCGATGCCGGGCAGCGCATTCATCGTGTTGTTGACGCTCGTGCAGCTCGTGAGGGCGAGCGAGACCGAGGGATCGCCCGCGTCGAATCGCGCGATCGCTGCCTGGGTCGAGCTGGCACCGACGATCACCAGCTTCGGCGCGCCGCTCGTCGTGAGCGCCGCACCGTGGGACGTCACGCCTCCGCCGAACGACGTCATCTGGATCCCTGAACCATTCCAGTACCCGTCAGGCGTTCCGTCGGCTGCGTAACGGGCCGCATAGAACGCCGGTCCGGACCCCGTGGTCGCCGTGCCAGCCACCACGACCCGACTGGATGCGTCCACGAACACGCCGGTCGCGGCATCGGTCTGGCCGGCCGCGCTGATCGTGGCGTCGATCTTGACGCCGTTCAAGCCCCACGACATGTCCTGCGCGCCGGTGACATCGTCCATGCGAAGCACGATCGTGTCGCCGCTGCTCTCGCCGGCGACCAGCAGCGTGTTGTCGTGGAACGTGAGTGCGTGGGCGTGGTCGGCAACCCCGGGGTTGTGCAGTATCGTGCCGGTGCCCGCGAAGGTGCCGAGCGGACCACCGGTGGAGGTGCGGGCAGCGACGAGTATCTGCGAGTCGCCGCCCATCGCCGCGCTGCCGGCCACGACGATGTGGCCGCCCGGTGCCACGCCGACGGCGTGGCCCTCGTCGTTGCCGAGGGCGTCGATGAACGCATAGCCCGAGCCATTGAAGCTCAGATCGACCGCTCCCGTGGCGTCGACGCGTCCGACGAACACGTCGCTGTCGGTCGCGCCGCCGTAGGAGGTGCCGGCAACGATGATGTTGTTCGACCCGTCGATCGCGAGGTCCTCGAGCCGGTCGCTGCCGAGGCGGGGATCGAGCGTGATCGTGCCGTTGCCGGCTCCGCCGCTGAAGAGGGTGTCGTAGCCGCCGCTCGCCGCCTGCAGCCGCACGACGAACGGCGTGGCATCAACCTGCAGCGAGTAGCCGCCGATGATGATCCGCCCCGTGCCATCGATCGCGATGCTCGTCGCGACGTCCTCGGCTGCGCTGATCGCCAGGTGTGCGATGCCGTTGCCGTTGCCGGACGGCCCGTCGAACGTGGTGTCGAGCGTGCCGTCGATGAGGTAGCGAGCCACGAACACGTCGCGATTCGCACCGGAGAAGTAGTCGCCCACGACGACCGTGCGTCCGCTCGTGTCGACCACGACATCCTTGGTCGCCGACGCCGGCAACGAAGCTTCCAGACGGGTACCGGGCGGGGAGCCTGCCGGATTGAACGTCGGATCGAGCTGTCCGACGGCTGCCGACGCCGGAGCTGGCAGCAGCAGCGCCACGATGACGACCAGCGCCGCCGTACAGGCCCGTCTCGCGTACGCGTGCGCGAGCGCACGCGCATACGCAAGAAGATTGGGGTGCGACGGCGACATTCATTCGCATTCGGCATTTTCGAACAATCTCATGAGGTCGAGATCGACGACCCGTCGATGCGCCACAGCTTGCGTGGTCCAGGTGGCCCCCGGCGCGAAACCCCCGAGACGAAGAAACGGGGCCGACCCGAAGGTCGACCCCGCTCAAGAAACGCGTCGCAGTACTGGTTTCAGCGGTATACGCCCGCGCTGCGCACCACGGTGACCGAGCTCGGCTGAATGGACGCGATGCACGACGACGCCGTCGAGCTGCTCGGTCTCGTAGCGCGACGCGGAATACGGCTCCTGCACATCCTCCTGGGGGTAATACGGCGGCGCCGTGGTCACTTCGACGTGGTCGCCCTGTCGGGCAAGCCATGGGCCGAGTTCACCGTTGACCTTGCCGGTTCCCGTCGCTTCGGGGACGGAGTTTGTCGAGGCGATGATCCAGCGCATTGGTCGGTCATCCCAGACATATTCCGGTACCCCGATAATCGACTCATCCTGATCCACATTCCGTATTGTACGGATGGTCCTGGACGATCGACTACTACGCAGCCAGCAGACGCACCGCTGCGATTGCTGCTCGCCCGTCGTCTTCGCGGATTGCCTCGAGGGGACTGCGGTCGCGCAGATTCGGGTTCGGCGACAGGTACCACCCCTCAAGCAGGTCCTTGTCGTCACCAAACGCAGCTTCGAACAACACGAGCACCGCTCCGAGGGCAAGCAGGCGAGTGCGCTGTTGAATCGACTGCGGCTTGGCATCGCCCGACTTCCACGCGCCGACGCGCTTTGGGTCTTTCACTCCCACTGACGCCGCGGTGATCTTCTGTCCGAGCAGGCGCTGGGCGATCTGCGCTGCGTCCGCAATCGTGAGCTGCTCAATCGTCGCAGCGGTATGTCCGTGCACGCCGGCCACTTGGCCCTCTCTGATCACTGCCGGTAAGTCACCGGTTATGTACCCATGTATCGGTACAACAATACGACCGGTTTCACTCCCTGAACAGGGAGATCGGCATATAGCTGCCGTTTCTTGAGGGGCGCGCGTATCGTGGCCTCGCGCCGCCACGACAGAGGTGATCGCGGGACTGAGTGGTGAGGTATCCGAGAACGCCTATGCCTACCTGGCTCCTGTGACCGCGGAGGATCCTTCCTGGCGTGCGAAGCTCGCTCAGCGTGCATCAGATCAACGATTCGATCGAGCCCGCCGACTGATCGATGCCGAGTATCTCTGTCTCGACAGTGGGGCAGTGCAATTGGAATCGCTGCCTACGTGCATCGATCGGGCTATCACCCGACCAAGGGGTGCCCTCATGCATCGTGCCTACATCGAGCTCGGAGAAGCCCATGGCATCGCGTATCCGAGCCGGTGGAATGCCGACGGCCCATGCTGGGCCCTATCGGGAACCCCGGGAGATGACTGTGAGTTTGTGGAACTCGACCCCGAGACCGCGATCGAGGTAGACGATGGGGGCATCGAGGTAGCCTTTTCAAGCATCGATGCGGCGCGCGCTCAGCGCGGTTGATCCCGGCGCCCTGCTTCGAGGTAGCGCCAGTCGGTGGTCACGGCGACCAGCGCGAATCACTAGACTTCGCCAGATATGTCCGACCGCATCCTCCGCATCAACGAGCGGATGCGCCGGGTCCTGGGGGAGGCGGTATCCGACCTCTCCGACCCGCGCATCGGTTTCGTCACCGTCACCGGCGTGAAGATCGCCCGCGACTTTCGCAACGCGAAGGTCTTCGTGAGCGTGCTCGGACCCGAGGGCGATCGCGACCGAACCCTCGCCGCGCTGCGCTCCGCGCACGGACTGCTGCAGCGCGCGGTCGCGCGCGACGCACAGCTGCATCACACCCCGCAGCTCGAGTTCGTCTACGACGACACCACCGATTCCGCCATGCGCCTGGAGCACATCCTGCGTGAGGCACAGACCGAGCCCGGAGCCACCGAGTGACCGAGACCCACACGAGCCGCGGCCCCGCCGTGTCGCTCGAGACCATCGCCGACGAACTGCGCGCAGCCGACAAGCTCGTCGTCGCAACGCACCTGAATCCCGACGGCGACGCGATCGGCTCCGCACGAGCGATGGAGCTGACGCTGCTCGCGCTCGGCAAGGACGTCATCGTCTACGTCCCCGATGCGTGCGTGCCGACGGAATACGAGTTCATTCGACCGTCCACGCTCTCGACCGAAATCCCCTCGGACATCGAACATCGCACGCTCATCTGCGTCGACTGCGGCAATGCATCGCGCGTGAAGAACGACGAGCTGCTCGAACGCGCACAGCGCGTGCTCAACGTCGACCACCACGGAGACAACACCCACTTCGGCCACGCCAACCACGTGCGCGCGAGCGCGGCGTGCGCCGCGCAGCTCGTGTGGGACATCGCCGGCCTGCTCGGCCTGACACCCACGCCGGAGCTTGCGACTGCCGTCTACGTCGGGCTCGTCACCGACACCGGCCGTTTCCAGTACTCCAACACCACGCCCGAGGCCTTCGAGATCGCAGCCTCGCTGATGCGCGCGGGCGTCGACACCCACGACGTGTTCAGCCGCATCTTCGAGACGGTGTCGTTCACGCGGTCGAAGCTGCTCGGTCGAGCGCTCGAGCGCGCGATCCGCTCCGAAGACGGGCTCATCGTCGCCACGCACCTGCGCCAGCAGGACTTCGAAGAGTGCGGCGCGATCGAAGATGACGCCGAAGGTGTGGTCGACGCGCTGCGATCGGTGGAGGGCACGTACGTCGCGGTGTTCCTGCGCGACCTGCCCGAAGGCTCCGAGCACCTGCGCAAGGGCAGCCTGCGCACCACGCGCGAAGACATCGACGTGAGCACCGTCGCGCGCACCTGGAACGGTGGCGGGCATCGCCAGGCGGCCGGCTTCAACACGAGCGACGACCTTGCAGCGATCGTGGAGCGCGTCGACGGCGCGATTCGCGAGCAGCTCGGGCTCTGATTCATTGCGGCGGCGGCGGTCGAGCGCGCCTCACGTTCCTGTAAGCGGTCCAGCCGCCGCGCGCCGGTAGAGTCCCCGCGTGACGCCCGAACCCCCGATCACCAGCGGCTACCTGCTCGTCGACAAGCCCGACGGCCCGTCGTCGCACGGCGCGGTGCAGCAGGTCAAGCGCACGCTCGGGCTCGGCGGCAGGCGCGGCACCAAAGCTGGACACGCGGGCACGCTCGACCCGTTCGCGACCGGCCTGCTCATCGTGCTGCTCGGGCGCGCGACGCGGCTCATGCCCTTCGTCGTCGGCCACGACAAGCGCTACCTCGTCGACGTGCGCTTCGGCGCCAGCTCGACCACCGACGATCGTGAGGGCGAGCTCACGGCGAGCGACGATCCCCGACCCACGCGCGAGGAGGCCACGGCTGCGCTGCCTGCGCTCGCGAACGCGACCGAGCAGGTCCCGCCGGCGGTGAGCGCGATCCACGTCGACGGACAGCGCGCCTACCGACGCGTGCGCCGCGGCGAGACGATCGAGGTGCCGCCGCGACCGATCCGCTTCAGCAACGTGGAGCTGGTCGACTGGCGCGAGCCGGGCCCCGGCGAGCTCGGACCGGTTGCCGTCCTCGATGTGACGTGCGGCACCGGCACCTACATGCGCGCGCTCGCACGCGACCTGGGCGACGCCGTCGGCTGCCCGGCGCACTGCAGCGACCTGCGACGGCTCGAGGTGGGGGAGTGGACCGTCGACGACGCCGTCGCACCCACCGACGTCTCGCGCGCTCGCGTGCGCGACGCGCGAGAACTGCTCGACGACATGCCGGAACTGCAACTTGACGATGACGCTCTCGCCGACGTGTCGGCAGGTCGTCGTCTCGCGCTGCCCGACGAGCTGCGAGGGGCGCCCCTGGTCGCGCTCGTTGCTCCCGACGGCTCGCTCGCCGCGATCGCCGAACCCACCAGCGACGGCACGCTGCTGCAGCCGCGCACGGTGCTCATCGACCCGCCGGCCGCAGGCGTGCGACAATCTCCCGCGTGACGTCCGACCACCCACAGTCCTCACCTGTCATCGCGCTCGGCACCTTCGATGGCGTGCACCGCGGGCATCGCTCGATGCTCGACCTCGCTCGCACTGCCGCAGCGCCCGACGGCCGCCCCGTCGTGGCCGCGACCTTCGACCCGCATCCCCGCGCGGTCGTCGCCGGTGGCGCGCCACCGCTGCTGTGCAGCATCGAAGAGCGCGTCGAGCGAATCGCCGCGGCGGGCGCTGACCGCGTCGAGGTGATCCCGTTCACCTATGCGTTCTCCAAGCTCACGCCGGGTGAGTTCGTCGACGACTGGCTGGTCGGCCGCCTGCACGCCGCGGCGGTCGTCGTCGGCCATAATTTCCGCTTCGGCCATCGAGCCTCGGGTGACGTGACCACGCTGCGCGAGCTGTGCAAGGCGCACGGCATCGGCGTGGTCGTGTGCGACCTGCTCGTCGACGGCGACCAGCCCGTCAGCTCGAGCCGAATCCGGCGCCTGCTCGTGGGCGGCAACATGGAGCTCGCCAACCAGCTGCTCGGCTTCGCCTACGACATCGCCGCGAACGTCGAGCACGGCGCACGGCGCGGGCGCGAGCTCGGGATGCCCACCGCCAACATGGGCGTACCCGGCAATCGGCTCGTGCCGGGCGACGGCGTGTACGGCGGCGTCGCGACGCTCGACGGCGAGCGCTGGCCGGCCGCGACGAGCGTCGGTACGAACCCCCAGTTCACGAGCGACCAGGCGCACCCGCCGCGCACGGTCGAGGTGCACCTGATCGGTTACGAGGGTCCCGACTTCTATGGCGAGCAGCTGCACGTGACGTTCGAGCAGCGAATCCGCGGCCAGCGTACGTTCGATTCGCTCGACGAGCTGATCGAGTGCATGCAGCAGGACCTGCGCGACGTCGAGGCGGGCCTCGCTGCGCGCCGCTCGCTGGCGTAGCCACGGAGGCGATGCGGGGTGGGCACTACGTCCTGTTTCGTCGGGCTCGCGCCGACGTTCCGGGACGCAGTGGATCGGCGGCGGGCACTACGTCCTGTTTCGTCGGGCTCGCGCCGACGTTCCGGGACGCAGCGCGACGTTACGACCCCCAGCGACCATCCCGCCATCACCCCTCCGGAGTAGGCACGCCTACAGACGCATCGCCGCCCCCGACGGATGCTGGCGACACGGCATCAGGGAACACCGTCCGGGGGGACAACATGATCAGCATCGGCAGCAGCACCGCGCTACAGGCATTTGCACCGGCGGTGGGGACGGCGCCCGCGCCCGTCGCTCCACTCGCGCCCGTCACGGCACCCGCGCCGCTTCAGGCTCGGCTCGCCATTCCAGGCGACGCCGACCCGTGCACATCCTGCGGTCGCGACGAGATCGAGCAGGCATATGAGATGCAGGCCTTTGAACAGGGCCGCATCGACGCCGACGTGCTCGCGCAGGTCGCGGCGACGTATGCGGCCGCGAGCACCCGATCCTGATCGGGTTCGCACGATACCGTCGCCATGCGCGGGTCACGTACGAAGGCGACCGGGGAACCCACGCCCTGACG
>JBBQUY010000039.1:0-31071 GCA_038212015.1 Gaiellales bacterium
GCGGGACGAGTGCTCGGATCGGGACGAGATCCATGTGCCGGTCGCTGTGGGAAGCTCCTCGCTGCCTCCCTGTGCCTCCAATATGCGGCAGGCCCCAGAATCCCGGATCAGTGCAATTACCTAGGTTAGGTACCTACTCGAGAAATACCTGCACAGGACCGGGATCTGCGTCGCTGAATGCCGAATTTCCCGGTCCTGGCTGCTAGTATTCGCGCCGAGTTCCCGCCTCCGGGGTGAGAAGACGCACGGAAGGGCGACGACAACGTTCGTCGCGTGGCGTCACGGCCGAAAGGCTTTCGTGGAACTCTTCGCCATCGTCGCGTTCGTCGTCGCCCTGTTCCTGATCGCGACCGAGTGGTTCCATCGCACGCTCATCGTGATGTTCGGCGCAGCTGCGTTCGTGCTGATCGGCGTCCTCGACCAGGAAGAAGCATTCGCCGCCATCGATCTGGCGACGCTCGGCCTGCTCGTCGCGATGATGATCATCGTCGGCATCATCGAGCGAACCGGCATCTTCGAATACCTCGCGCTCGTGTCCCTGCGCCTCAGCCGGGGGCGCCCGTTCCGCGTCGTGCTCGTCATCTCCGGCCTCACCGCCGTGCTGTCGGCGTTCCTGGACAACCTCACTACGGTGCTGCTGATCGCCCCCTTGGTGATCGCCACCTCCGCTCGGCTGCAGATGCGCCCGATGCCGCTGCTCATCCTCATGATCCTCGCGTCGAACATCGGCGGCACCGCGACGCTCGTGGGCGATCCGCCGAACATCATGATCGCGGGCGCCACGGGGCTGTCGTTCAACGCCTTCATCGTGAACCTCGCCCCGGTGGCTGGCCTCACGCTCGTCGTCGTGACGCTCCTGGCGTACCTCGTCGCCCGCAAGTCCTTCGTGCGTGCGAGCGACGAGGACGTCCTCATCGAAGACCTGCTCAAGGACGTCGAGCTCGCGACCGGCCGCGAGCTGTGGATGCCGCTCGGGGTGCTCGGACTGGTGATGGTCGGCTTCGTGCTGCATGCGCCCCTCCACCTCGAGCCGGCCACCGTAGCGCTCGCGGGCGCTGCGCTGCTGCTGTTCCTGCGCGGAGTCGACACCATGGAGTCCTCGTTCGATGCCGTTGACTGGACGACGCTGTTCTTCTTCACCGGCCTGTTCGTGATGGTCGGTGGTCTCCAGAACCAGGGCGTGCTCACCGACGTCGCCAACTGGACGCGCGACGTCACCGGCGGCAATCGCACCGCGGAGCTGCTCGGCATCCTTGGCATCAGCGCGGTCGGATCTGCGCTCGTCGACAACATCCCGTTCACGGCCGCGATGATTCCGGTGGTCGACCAGCTCAATCCTGGCCACGACGATTCGTACTGGTGGTCGCTCGCGCTCGGCGCCTGCTTCGGGGGCAACGCCACGATCATCGCTGCAGCCGCCAACGTCGCGACGCAGGGCGTCGCCGAGCGTCACGGCATCCATATCCGGTTCATGGACTTCCTCAAGTGGGGCGTTCCGGCGACGATCGTGTCGATCGGGATCGCAGCCTGCTTCCTGCTGTTGTTCCACACCTGAGCCCGCAGCCGCGTTCGCTGTCGGTGCGCGCCGGGTAGCGTCTGCACGAGATGTCCGCTCCCCGCACAGCCGCAGCCATCGCGGGCGCAGCCGCCGCGGGATTCGCACTTCGAAGCGCGATGGGATCGCCCCTCGGCGATGGCGCCGACGACCTCGCCCTCAGCGATGGATCGCGGCTCGCGCAGCCAGGGAGCTCGGCGTTCCGGCGTCAGGTCGAAATGATCACCGGTTCCTGCTGGCGCACCGGCAACCAGATCGACGTGCTGCACAACGGCGACGAGATCTTCCCGTCGATGCTGCGAGCCATCCGGGGTGCGACGCACTCGGTCAACTTCGCCACCTACGTGTACTGGGCGGGAGACATTGGCCGCGAATTCGCCGAGGCCTGTGCCGAGCGCGCGCGCGCGGGCGTCACGGTTCGCGTGCTCCTGGATGCGGTCGGCGCGCAGCCGATGGATTCCGAGCTGCTGGACGAGATGACCGGGGCCGGATGCGACGTCGTGTGGTTCCGACCTCCGACGAAGACCGGCTTCGGCAGCAACCACCGCACCCACCGGAAGCTGCTCGTCGTCGATGGCAGCGTCGGATTCAGCGGCGGCGTCGGGATCGCCGACGAGTGGACCGGGGATGCCCAGGATCCCGACCACTGGCGCGACACCCACGTGCGCGTGACGGGTCCGGTCGTTCGTGACCTGCTGGGCGCCTACCAGGAGCACTGGCTCGAGACCCAGCGTGAGCTGTTGCCGGTCAGCGACGTGCCGGAACTCGAACCGGCCGGCAGCGTCACTGCCTGCTGCCTGCGCAGCTCGCCGTCACTCGCGCCGACCGTCGCGCGCACGGCCCTGCAGGCGCTGGTTGCCGGCGCCAGGGAACGCGTGGACCTGACGACCGCGTACTTCGCGCCCGGCCCAGGCCTGCGCCGCGACCTCGTCGATGCGGCGTCGCGAGGAGTCGCGGTTCGGATCCTCGTTCCCGGCCCGCACATCGACAAGCGCGTCGTGCGCGAGGTTGGCCGAAACAGCTACGCCGAGCTGGTTGCCGGAGGCGTGCAGGTCTTCGAGTACCAGCGCACGATGCTCCACGCCAAGGTCATCGCGGTGGATGGCGCCGTCTCGACCTGCGGGTCGATGAATCTCGATCCACGCTCCTTCGCCCTCAACGACGAGTGCAATCTGCTCTTCGACGACCGGTCGGTCACGGGCGTCCTGCATGACCGATTCGAGCGCGATCTCGGCGAGGCACGCCCGATCGACGAGCCCCGAGCACGGAACGCAGCATCCCGCATTCGGGGTACCGTGGCCGGCCTCGTTCGACGGCAGCTGTAACGCGCACGCGCCGAGGTACGGAAAGGAGGATCTCGCCCATGCTGTTCGGAGGTCTGCTCGCGGTGCTGCTCGTCGTCTTCGTCGCGACCGCGGGCGTTCCCCTGCCCGCGGAGCTCGCGATCGTGTACGGCGGCTACCTGGTCTCGTCGGGTGATGCTTCGGCGTGGGTCGTGGTGCTGGTGGCGTGGCTGGGCAGCATCGCCGGCGCCGGGTGCCTGTACCTGCTTGCTCGTCACGCGGGCAGGCCTGGGTTCACCCGATACGGTCGTCGCATGGGACTGTCGCGTCGCCACCTGCGGCGTGCCGAGGATTGGTTCGATCGTGGCGGTTTTCGAACCGTTGCGCTCGCACGCCTCGTTCCGGGGCTGCGAACCGTGATCAGCGTCCCGGCCGGGATCGCGAAGATGTCGTTCGCGCGGTTCCTCGCGGCCACCGCGATCGGGCTCCTCGTCCAGACCGTCGTGCTCGTCGCGATCGGCTTCGCGCTGGGAGATCGGTGGCGGGAAGCAGGCAGCTGGACCACGATCGTGATCGTGGTCGTGATGGTTCTCGGGGTACTGGCCTCCGTCGTTGCGTGGTGGCGGGCCCAACGCGAAGACGACGACGCCTGATCCGAGCACACTGGGTGGTTTACAAGTCGCGGATCTCGTCGTACGTTGGACTGGAACACCTGCGCGCACCCCCACGCGTGCGCAGGCCCCACACCCCCGACAGCCCGGAGCCCCACCCCATGACGCAGGGCGGACTACTTCGCAAGATCCAGAATCTCGGCCAGTACAAGGAAATCTGGCTGGCCGCGCTGCTGATGGTCGTGCTGACCCTCATCATCATCCCGCTCAAGCCGTGGATGATCGATTTCTTCGTGGCCGTGAACCTGTTGATGAGCATCCTCATCATGGTCACCGCCATGTACATCAAGCGCGTGCTCGACTTCGCCGTGTTCCCGGCCATGCTGCTCGTCACCACCCTGTTTCGCATCGCGATCTCCATCGCCACGGCCCGAATGATCCTGTCCAACACGGCGCCCCTCTACCACGAGCAGCGTGGCACCCCCGAGCAGAAGGTCGAGCACGCCAAGGAAGCGGCCGGCCACGTCGTGAAGACGTTCGGTGAGCTGGTCGCCGCCGACAACGCCGTCATCGGCATCGTCATGTTCCTCATCATCATGGTGGTGCAGTTCGTGATCGTCGCCCAGGGCGCTGGTCGCGTCTCGGAAGTCGCGGCCCGCTTCACGCTCGACGCGATGCCGGGCAAGCAGATGGCGATCGACGCGGAGATGAACAACCGCATCATCACGCCCGAGGAGGCCAAGCAGAAGCGCGAGGACCTCGAGCGCGAGAGCGCGTTCTTCGGTGCCATGGACGGTGCCATGAAGTTCGTGAAGGGCGACGCGATCGCCGGCATGGTGATCGTCGTGGTCTGCATCATCGGCGGCCTCATCATCGGTGGCGTGATGGGCAAGATGCCGCTCGGCGACGCGGCCAAGACGTTCACGGTCCTCACGATCGGCCAGGGCCTGCTCGAGCAGATCCCGTCGCTGCTCATCGCGATGTCTGCAGGCTTCCTCGTCACGCGAGGCGGCACGTCGAACAACCTGGGTGCGGAAATCGGCGGCCAGCTCATGCAGAACACGCGTGCGATGGGCCTGTCCGCCACGATGCTCGCGATCATGGGGCTCGCCCCGGGCATGCCGAAGATCCCGATGTTCACCCTCGCGATCCTCCTCGGCGGCGCCGCATGGTGGATGGCCAAGCAGAAGAAGGATGCGCTCATCGCCGAGAGCGGCGAGGACCTCGCATCCGACGGCGGCCAGCAGGATGAGATCTCGCAGGCGATGCTGCGCACCGATGCGATCGCGCTCGAGGTCGGCCCGGAGCTGGCCCGCCTGGCGGATCCCGAGGTCGGTGGCGGCGAGCTGCTCGAGCGTCTCAAGCACGTGCGTCGTCGCGTCGCGATGGAGTTCGGCGTCATCGCACCGGGCGTGCGCGTGCGGCCGCATCCCAACCTCGAGCCGGGCCAGTACCAGATCCGCATCAAGGGCGACCTCGTCGCCGAGGGCGACGTGCTGGTCACGCACCAGCTCGGCATCGGCCAGGACCTCGACGTTCCGGGCGTGGACGTGGAGCACACGACCGATCCGATCTACGGCACGCCTGCGGTCTGGATCCCCGAGCAGTACGCGAACCTCGGCCTGCAGCACGGCCTGCAGATGTTCGACGCGCAGGACGTCGTCTCCACGCACGTGGCGGAGATCGTCAAGCAGCACCTCGCGGAGCTGCTCACTCGCGAAGAGGTCGCGGAGCTGCTCAACATGGCGCGCCAGGATGCACCGATGGTCGTCCAGGAACTCGTGCCGAACATGCTCGCGCTGGGCCAGCTGCGCCAGGTGCTGCAGAACCTGGTCAAGGAGCAGGTGCCGATCAAGGACCTGTCGACGATCCTCAACGCACTCGCCGACAACGCGGTGTACACCAAGGATCCGCATGCGCTCACCGAGCACGTGCGCGCGGCGCTCGGCCGCAAGATCTGTGCTCGCTACCAGTCGCCCGACGGCACGCTCAAGGCATTCATGCTGAGCCCCGACGCCGAGCGCGCGATCCAGAACGCGATCCAGCTCAACGAGACCGGCCAGGTGCTCATGCTCGATCCGAACACGAGCCAGGCGATCCAGAACAACCTCGCCGACGCGCTCGGACGCTTCCGCGGCCAGATCCTCGATCCGGTGCTCATCACTCCGCCGAAGATCCGGCGCCACGTGAAAGCACTGCTCGAGCGCAACTTCTCGAAGATCGTCGTGCTCAGCTACTCGGAGATCGTGGCGGGCGTGCAGATCGACAACCTCGAGACGATCGAGCCGCACGCCACGCAGACCGCGTAGCTCAACGGCACGGTGCAGTGCACATGAGGCAACTCTCATGGTCTTCTCATGGTCGCCGACGAAGCTCTGGGTAGGACCCGGAGGCAAAGGGCCCCGGACGACGACCCACAGGAGTGCCAGCCATGGCCGACGACGACAAGCCCGTAGACGAGACCGTGGAATCGCCGAAGGTCGAGGCCGAGCCCGAGGCGCCCCATGCGCGACCGGCGGTACCCGCCGTTCCCCCCGCGCCCACTACGCCTGCAGCGCGCACGGCGATCGATCGCCGCTCGCTCGGGCTGGGAGCGCTTGGGGCGTTCGTACTCGTGCTCGCATTCGTTGCCGGCATGTTGGTCAGCGGCCACGACGACCGCGGCGATCGCTTCGAGCGCATGCGCGATGGAGGCGGCGGCATGATGCAGGGTGGCGGAGAGCGCGGCGCCATGCACGGCGGCGGACGTGGCGGCGGCGAGCAGGGCATGCGAGGCGGCGCGGGCATGCAGGGTGGCCAGGGAAAGCGCGGCGGCCAGGGCATGCATGGCGGTCGCGGCGGCGGAATGTTCGGGGGAGGCGCGGGTGAACCCGGCGGCGCGATGGGCCGCGGCGGGCACGGCGGTGCCGGCGTGGTCGAGTCGGCCTCCGATGACGAGCTGACGGTCGCACCACTCGGGGGCAGCATCGAAGAGCTGACCGTGAAGCTCGACGACGACACCGAGGTGAAGCTGCGCGGCGACGACGGTGCACGCGACCTCGAGGACGCTGACGTGTCCGACATCGACGAGGGCGACATCGTGATGGTGATGGGTGAACCTGACGACGGCGACGGCGACGGCGACGATGACGACTCCGCGACGACTGCGACGATCGACGCAAAGCGCGTCGTCATCCTCCGCAGCGGCGACGAGTGACCCGACGGGGCTCGGGGAAGGCTCCCGCGATGGGACGCGCGCACGTGCTGGTGGTCGATGACGATCTGGAGATCAGGTCGATGCTCCGACGCGTGCTGCTTGCCGAGCACTACGACGTCGACACCGCCACGACCGCGGAGGACGGCGTGCGACTCGCCACCGAGCGCCGGCCGGACGTCGTGGTGATGGACATCGGCCTGCCTGACGGCGACGGCGTCCAGGCCGTCGAGCGGCTGCGTGACGCGGGGCGATGGGCACCCGTGCTCATGCTCACGGCGCACGGCGACCTGGAACGGCGCGTAGAGAGCTTCCGGGCCGGCGCAGACGATTTTCTGGCCAAGCCATTCCACGTCGAGGAGCTGCTTGCACGGCTTGACGCGCTCGTTCGACGCGGACGCGGCGTCACGGACACGACGCTCCGCGACACGCGCCTGCGTCGCGGCGACCTGCTGCTCGACCTGGAGACGCGGCGCTGCTGGCGCGGCTCGCGCGAGGTGGAATGCTCGCCCCGCGAGTTCGACCTGCTCGAGTACCTGGCTCGCAACGCGGGCACGGCGTTGACGCGCGACCAGCTGGTCGAGGAGATCTGGGGCGGCGACGTCACCGAGGGCTCGAACCTCGTCGACGTGTACGTCGGCTACCTGCGCCGCAAGCTCGAGGCGGACGGTGAACCGCGGATCATTCGCACCGTGCGGGGGCGCGGCTTCCTGCTCGCCCCCGGCGGGAGCGAGACATGACGCTGCGCTGGCGACTCGCGCTCGCGCTCGCAGCGGCTGTCGCGATCGGTGCCGTCGTGTTCAGCATTGCCGCGCGAGCGACGGTCGAGCACCAGCTCTACGACGACGTCGACCGGCAGCTGCGCGGCGAGGTGCAACGCGTGATCGGCGAGGTCGGTGCGCACGGAACACGCGGTCCGTTCGGCGGCGGACGCGCGGGGCGGCCCGGAATGCTCGGCGGGCGTCGTCCGGGTGCCGTGTTCGGCCGCGACGCGACGTTCGCACAGGTGCTCGACGTCGACGGGACCATCGTGCTGCAGACGACGGCCGTCGAATCGATCGGTGGGCTCCCGGACCCGCTCGTGGACGCAACGGACCGCGGCGAGCCCCGGGAGCGCTCGGTGCGCATCGACGGCGAGCGCTATCGCCTCGTGGAAGCCGTCGGGCGCGGCGGACTGGTCGTGCAGGTCGCTCGACCGCTCGACGAGGTCGCCGGGTTCCTCGACACGCTCATGTGGGTGCTCGCTGCGGCGGGCGCGGTCGCTCTCGGCGCAGCATTGCTGCTCGGACCGTGGGTGGCCCGCGCGACGCTGCGACCGGTCGAGCACATGACCGCGACGGCTCGGACGATCGCCGGGTCGCCACGCGACCTGACCCGGCGGGTCGAGCCGGCGTTCCCGGACGCGGAGCTGCGCGAGTTCGCGGACGCGATGAACGAGATGCTCGAGTCGATCGCTGCCGCAGACCTGCACCAGCGTCGCTTCGTGGCGGATGCGTCGCACGAGCTGCGTACGCCGCTCACGAGCCTCGGCGGAAACGCGACCTATCTGACGCGGACCGCGAGGCTCGATGAAGACGCTGCCGAGGCGCTCAGCGCGGTCAGCCGCGACATCGATCGGCTGACGCGCATCGCCGATGGCCTGACGATGCTCGCCCGCCTGGACTCGACGCCCGTGACCCAGACCGAGCCGTGCGACCTGGGTGTGCTCGCCCGCGATGCGGTCGAGCGCTTCCGGATGCTGTATCCCAACCACGCCTTCGAGCTGACCGGATCGACCGGCGTGCACCTGCTCGACGTGGAACTCGTCCGCAGGATCGTCGACAACCTCGTGGACAATGCCGGTCGCTACACACCGGACGGCTCCACCATCCGCGTGACCGTCGGCGCAGTGGGCGATGCGGTGACGCTGGACGTGGTCGATGACGGTCCCGGGCTCGACGCGCAGGAGCGCGCGCAGGTCGTCGAGCGCTTCCATCGCGGCTCGACGGCGACCGGGGCGAGTGGGACGGGACTGGGGCTTGCGATCGTTGACGAAGCCGCCCGGGCGCTCGGGGGATCGCTCGCGCTGCGCGACGTGATGCCGCAGGGGCTGCACGCGCACGTGCAGGTGCGTTCCGCGTCGCCTGCTCACGGGTAGCACTCGCCAGACCGTGAAGAACGTCCTCATGAAATTCGCCGGCCTGTTCGTCGAGCGCGTCCCCGTCGACGAGCGCGGCAATCCGATGCCGAGCGCCCCGCCGCGGCCTGCCGGCTCACCCGCGCCCGGCTCCGCGCAGGGGCAGGCGCCCGCCCAGCATCCCGGCCATGCCCAACCGCAGCCGCAGCAGATGCAACCCGCGACCGGGATGCCGCAGCACGCACAGCCGATGCACGGCATGCCGATGCAAGCGCCGGGCCAGGCACCGATGCCGGGGATGGTCGCGGGTACGGGTCCGGCGCCGGTCGCGGGTCAGCAGCCGATCGCCGTCGCCCTGCGCGCGTGGGTGCCCCAGGAATATGCCGCGCATCTGGCGCCCTACGGCGTGCACGTGATCGCCGCCGGCGGCTCCGTGACGAGCGAACAGGCACGTGGCTGGGGCGCAGACGTGCTCGTGATCAGCGCCGAGTGCCTCGGCCAGGACGTGCACCTGCTTCAGCAGCCGCAGCTTCCGACCGTCTTCATCACGCCGCAGCCGGTGATGATTCCCGACGTTCCCGGCGTCGTGCAGGTGCAGGAGCCGCTGCGCGCGAGCGACGTGGCGCAGGCCTCGCGCGATGCCGCGGCGGCGTTCGCGGCTGCGCGGCGCTGACGATTCCTGAAGCCACACAGCGTCCCGAAATTGACGGACGGGCCGGCCCTCGCGAAGCGAGGAGCCGACCCGTGCCGATCCGGTGTTCATGTCTGTCGATTCGAGCTCGACCCCATCTGCCGGCCCTCCCTCCGGGTGATCGTTCCACGCCCCCAGGCCATGGATCGATCGGGGTTGCGGCGTCGTCGCGTCGCGTGTCCCTCGGTCCGCACGCTGGAGCGGAGCGGAGCGGGATGCGCGCGGTTGCGAAGGTGTCGCGAT
This sequence comes from Gaiellales bacterium, assembly GCA_038212015.1. Taxonomy (GTDB): domain Bacteria; phylum Actinomycetota; class Thermoleophilia; order Gaiellales; family SKUG01; genus JAGQUL01. The sequence goes on from JBBQUY010000039.1 coordinate 9,693, forward strand.
GCGACGGTGCCGCGGGATCGTGCAGGGTCGAGCTGCGCGTCGATCAGACGGCGTTCAGTCGAGCGCGCTGGAATGCCCGCTCGGCCTGCGCCTTGAGCGCCGGATTTCCCAGGATCGCCTCGGTGACGGAGGCAGCGGCCTCGCCCGAGACGCCGGACGCGAGCACCATCGGCAGCAGCGCGTCGTCGAAGTTGTCGAAGTTGCGGGCGACGGCGCGAACGCCGCTCTCGTGTCGGCTGCGCGGCGACTCGATGGTCGAGGCGCCGTAGCCGGTCGAGACGCGCGGCGTCGTGGCGACGGCCGTGCGGAGCACCGGGTCGGCTCCGAGTGCGCGCGTGGCGGCACTCGTCGAGTTGGTGCTGATCGTCGAAGCGCCGCCCTCCACGAGCGCGAGGTGTGCGCGTCGTGCGTCGCCGCCAAAGTTGATACCGCCGAAATCGGCCATGGTTCGCTCCTGCTGTCGTCGTCCACGGTCGCCGTCCCCCTGGCGATTGCGTGCATGTGGCTGGTCTGGCGACCCGTGGTACGAGTGGTGAGCTCGCGTGGGTCGGGGATCTCGTCCCGTTCATCTGGTCGTATGCCGGCGATTGGTGGTCGCCGTGGTGGCGTTCTGACCGTCGTGTGACGAACGGGTGACTGACGCAGCTGGCGGGCTGCGGTCGGTCCGGCTCCTAGCGGAGCCAGACCTGGATGGCGCGCTCTTCCTTCTCCTGAATCTTGGCTGCCATCTGGTTGAGCAGCTCGAACGTGGACATCTTCATCGTGTAGAGCTGCATCTTGGCGGGGTCGACCTCGCCGTTGTTGGCAGCCATGTCGCCCTGAATCGCCTTCTGGATGTCGGCCATGCCCTTCTGGGCGAAGGCGACGATGTTGGACACGCCACCCTTGAGCGCGTCGGTGATCGCACCGCCGCCGGAAGCGGACGTGAAGCTGTTGGCGGTCGTCGTGCCGAACTGGCTCGCAACCGTGTTGTGCACGTTCTGGACGGCTGCCACGGTGGTCCCGTTCGCGGCGGCTGCGGTCTGCATCGCCTGCGGGATCGTGGGCTGCGTCGTGCCGCCGCCGGTGACCGACGAAGCTGGCGTGTTCGAGTAGCCCGTCGGAACGGCGGCGTTGCCACCAGTGGTGGACGGCTGTCCCGTCAGTGCGGAAGCGCTGGTCGCCACGGGAGCCGCGTTGGCTCCGTAGACCTGTGCTGCCTGGAATCCTGTGATCGTAGTCATGATCTTGCCCCCCGGGTATCGATCCTGCATCTCGGTGTGGCCCTGCCGGGCCGGCCCGATGGCCGATACTGCCTGTGCCTGCACCGATCTATCGCGTTCGGTGTGCAACGTGTTTCACGTCGGGGAAAGAAATTCTCGAATTCGTGCTCGATTCACGGTCTGATCAGGGTTCTCGGGCACGAAGAACGCCCGCCCGACGGGTCGAAGACCAATCGGGCGGGCGGTATCGGATGCATCGGAGGTGCCGGGAGGGCACGATTCGACGCGATGATGTGGATCTCGAGGTGGCGAGCGGCGGCCTCAGGCGGCCGCGAACATCAGCCAGTGACTACGCGTCGCGCAGCAGTTCCTGGAGGACCTGGTCCTCCTTGTGCATGTCCTGGATCGCGCGAGCCGTGAGCGTATAGCCCGTCTGCGCGTAGTACATCTGCTGCTGGAACTGCGCAAGTCGCGCGGGATCCTGGACGAGCGTCGGATCCTGCGTCTGCTGCGAGATCGCGTCCATTGCCTTTGAGTAACCGACGGCGTAGCCGGCGAGGCGTGCGAGCGACATGGGGGGTCTCCTTGGGGGTCGTAACGGGGAGTTGGGGAAAAAGTCTGGTGGTGCTGGTCAGCGCCGAAGCACTTCCCACGTGCGATGCCACTGCTCACGCAGCGCATCGTTGTCGGAAATCGCCTGAATGATCGCGTCGCGTCGCTCGTCGCCTTCGACGAGCAGTGCGATCACGAACGGCAGTGCGGTCTCGGGGCTGGCCGAGGCCCGCGCGAGCAGCTCCATCTTGAGCTGGATCGCGGGGTCCACGTCGCCGAACATCTGCACCTCCACGCCGTCGACCGAGGCATCGCGACCGACCGCGCCGACAGTCGTCGACGAAGTGGACGCGACGGCCTCGACCGAAGCATGAAGTCGATGTTCGAGCTGACGAGCCATCAGCGCAGCCAGGACCTGACAGCTTCCTGGACGCTGTCGTAGATCTTCTTGTTGAGGCCGTTGATGTTCTCCGAGACCTGCTGCTCCTGAACCAGCTGCTGAATGTCGAGCTGGTTCGTGTTGCCTGTCTCGTTCGAGTCCTGCGCAAGCGCTTCCTGGAGGCCCTTGAGGCGTTCCTGTCGCTGGGCGACGATACGGCTCAGGTTGCTGATGCCGCTCGCGATGCCCACGCGCTGGTCGAGCTGAACCGTGATCGGCTGGCGGGCAACGATCTCGAAGTTGCGAACCTGCGTGCCTGCCTGGTTGAACAGCAGCACCTGACCAGTCGGCTGACCCGTGGCCGGGTTGAGAAGGGTCACCTTCTCATCGAGGCCGGTCGGCGCGGCGAGGCGTACCTTGCCGTTCGCGTCCTGCACGACCTGTACCGACGCACCACGAGCGGTGACGCCTGGCTGTGGCTGCGCTGGAGTGCCCGTAGCAGCTGCGGCCTGTGCCCCGACTGCCGGAGCTGCCCCTGCTGCTGGCGCGGCTGCGCCACCACCAAGCAGTGCTGCCGTGTTCACGCCCATCCCCTGCAGCTGACCCAATACCTGGGAGAGCTGTGGAGTTGCTGCTGCATTTCCTACTGTTGCGCCCATGTCCGTCCTCCTGGTCCCGCGCTAGAGGTCCGTAGTGTGGGTCACGGGGTGTCCCTCCCCGAGCTCACGACCTCTACGCGGAACCGCCACGTAAGTGAAGTACCTCCAAGGTGCAACGAAACCGCACCTGCGTCAAGGGGTACCGTGCAACAAGCAGCAAACCGGGGCCGATACGCGCGCGCGTACGCGTACGCGCGTGTAGATCAGCTGCTCGTGACGCAATCGCGACGGGCGTCGACGGGCGCGGGCACGCCGAGCTAGCGCATCGGACGCGCGGTCATCGTCAGCTGCCTGCGCTGTTCGGCCAAGGCGGCATTCTCGCCATTGGACGACGGAGCGGGTGCAGGTCCCGAGGCGGGCGCCGAGCCGGCGGCAGCGGGAGCAGCCGCCGCAGGTGCTCCGACACCTCCGCTTAGCTGCGCGGCGAGCTGGGACAGGTCATTCGGGACATTCGTCTGCACGCTGATGGTGCCGTCCTTGCCCTGCACCGCGCCGGAGATCTGGCCGGTCGACTGCAGCTGCAGCTTCGCCATCTCACGCTGCTGCGTGATCCGTTCCACTGCGAGCTTCTGCGCGGCCTCGAGCTTCGCTGCTTCGGCGGCCGCCTTCTTCTTCCTGGACTTCATCCAGAAGGCGAACGCGCCGATCGGCGTGAGCGGCGGGATGCAGAATGCGGCGCGAACGGCATCGTTGTCGAGGAATCCGTTCTTCGCCTGTTCACCACCGAACAGGCCGTGGCTGTTGAGCAGCTGCACGCCGCCGAGCACGTTCTGCGCGATGTTGATGACGCTCGAAGCCGCAGCGATCGCAGGCGCGGCGACGCCGAGCCCGGGCAGGATCATCGGCAACAGGTACATGCCGAGGAATGCCGAGCTCGTGATGACGCCGAGCGCTGCGCCGCGACCCTGCTGCGTATTGAGCAGGACCTGACCACCCTTGGCGTCGACGAGGTTCTTCACGCCGATCGCACTTGAGACCAGTCCAAGCGCGGTCGCACCGATCATCGCCGGCTGGACGAGGCCCTTGAGTACGCCGAGGCCCTTGGTGACGCCGGAATCGATGTTGCCGCGCAGCTTGAGACCCGCGGACTGCATCGGATCGGTCGCTGCGAACGCAGCATGCATGTCCTTCGACGGGACGAGCTGCGCGGCACCGAGCTTGGTGTTGAGCAGCGCGGTGTTGCCCGTGCCCTGCACCAGCTGCATCGTGCCGTCGCGCATCTCGGTGCCGAGCTGCGTGAGCGCGCCAGCCATCGCCGGGTGATGGCCCTGCGCGACGAGCTGCGCAGCGGCATTGGGATTCACCGCCGGCAGCTGCTTGCCGGAGAAGAAGTTCCGCAACGTCGTGATGTCGTTGCCCATGTCGAGCATGCCATAGGCCTGGATGCCCACCTCGAGCGCAGTCGCGAACGGGCCCTGCGTGAACCACTGTGGCAGCAGCTTGCCCTCGGCCTTGCCGTTGAGGCGCGATGCCAGGATGTAGCCGCTGATCCAGCCCGCGCCTGGCTTGCCCGTATACGGGTTGGGTCCGTTCCCCAGCCCGCTGATGAGCTGGCCGGTGCTGCCGAAGATGCCCAGGTGCTGTGCGACCGTGCCGACCTTGGACTGCCAGTCAGCGCGATTCTGCAGCTTCTGCTGGCCCGCCTGCTGCGCCGCGGCAGCCTGCTGCTGCTGCTGATGCGCTGCGACTTCCTGCTCGGAAGCGACCGCCATGTCGGTCACGACCGGCTTGCCGCTTTCGTCCTTGCCGAAGGTCTGCCAGACCATCTGGTCGCCGACCTTCACGAGGACCTTCTTGCCGCCCTCGGACTCCTTGGCCTTGTCCTTGACGAGCGCGAGCACCTCGGGACTTGGAGTCAGCTTGCCCGACGCCTTGTCGAGCTTGCCCACCACGAGATACGACAGCGCGAGCTTGCCGTTCACGATCTCGGGCTTCTTCTTTTCCATGTAGATCGTGCCGTCCGCGGCAATGATCGGATCGCCGTAGTCGGCCCCGAGCAGCTGCGTGATGGACTGGAGGATCTGCTCCGGCGTGGGAGCGGCCTTGCCGTCGGGGCCCGTGGCAGGAGCCGCCTGCCCAGCGGCAGGCGCGGCGGCGCCCTGCTCGCCCTGCGCAGGGACGAATCCCTGGCCGGCGGCGGGCGTAATGCCACCACTCGCACCACCCTGCGGGGCGGGTGCGGCGGCGACCGGCACGGATGCCGTCCTCTGCAGCGGGGCTGCGCTCACATGACCTCCAACGATGACGAGCCGCATGTCCGACCTGCGTCGACCGGTGCGAGCGGCTGACGCGGACATGGTGTCTCCTGCTCCTCGCGGCCGGTCGCTCGCAGGTCGTCGCCTGAGCAGGACCTTCTGCCGCCCCCGGCCGCCCGATGGCCGGGGTGGCCCACGCCCCGCTCGAGCCCCCGGATATGCTCGCGACCATGGAACATCGACGTGCAGATCAGCCCCGCATGCCCATCGCAGAGGACGTCGACGACGTCGTGCAGCTGCGTGCGGCGCTGCTGGATCGCGACCGCCGGCTCGTGCGACTGCGGGCGGAGCTCGTCGGGATGCAGCGCTGGATCGGACAGCTGCAGTCCCAGGTCGACGAGCTGTCGGAGACGGTCGACAACGCCCGCGCGTCGCTCGAATTCACCATCACGACCGCGCCCGACCTGCTCGAACCAGAGGTCGCGGAGCTCGCGGCGGCCGTGACGATCGACGCGCGGGACCAGCGCACCGAGGGAGTCTGAACATGGACCAGCGAGTCAGCCTGATCACGCTCGGGGTGGAGGATCTGGGCCGGGCCGTCGAGTTCTATTCGACGCTCGGCTGGGAGCCCGGCAACGACTGGCGCGAACAGGACGTCGCGTTCTTCCAGTGCGTCGGGATGGTGCTTGCGCTCTGGGATCGCGAGGAGCTCGCGGCCGACAGCGGGACCTCGGTCGCGGCGCCCAGCGCGGTGACGCTCGCGATGAACGTCGCTTCACCCGAGGAGGTCGACGACGTCCTCGCGCAGGCCGAGCGTGCGGGCGCACGTATTCCACGCACGGGAGCAGCGACCACGTGGGGCGGATATTCGGGCGTGTTCCACGACTTGGACGGTCATGCGTGGGAAGTCGCCCACAATCCCCACTGGCGCATCGATCCTGACGGTTCGACCAAGTTGGCGTAGATCGTCGTGGATATGGCGGACTGTCGATGATTGACCGTTCCGGGACCGGCAATCCTTACGAAGTCATCGCTTCCATACGTACTTCCATTTCCACGAAAGGACACAATCATGGGCATTCTCGCCTTTCTTCTCCTCGGCCTTCTCGCCGGCGCCATCGCCAAGCTGATCATGCCGGGGGACGATCGCGGCGGCATTCTCGTCACGATGCTGCTCGGTGTCGTCGGCGCGGTGCTCGGTGGCTGGCTCGGCAGCCTCATCCTCGACACCAGCGTCATGGACGAGTTCTTCGACCTGTCGACCTGGGTGTCGGCCATCGTCGGCTCGCTGATCGTGCTCGGCATCTACCGGGCGATCACCGGTGATCGCGGCGATCACGTGCGCGGCCACTGACCGCACACGTCACGAACTGCATGATCGAAGGCCGGGACCCCGCGTCCCGGCCTTCGTCGTCCCGACCCAAGGAACTCGATGAACATCCTCTTCTTCTTGCTGCTGCTCGTCCTCGCGCTCGCCGTGGCGGGCACCATCATCGGCGGACTGCTCACGCTGATCGGCTGGGCACTCGTCGGCCTGGTGATCGGCGCCATCGCGCGACTGGCGGTGCGCGGCACGGGCGGGCTCGGTATCTTCCGGACGATCCTGTGCGGCATTGCCGGCGCGATCGGCGGCGGGCTGCTCGCCAACCTGCTCGGGATCGGGGACGTGCTCGAGTTCGTCGCGTCCGTCGTCGTCGCAGCGGTGCTCGTCGCGATCGTTTCGAGCGGCAGTCGCCGCGACGAGGTGCGGGTCATTCGCTGAGAATTGCACGAGGGCCGGTGCCTGGCGGCACCGGCCCTCGGCCGATCTCATGCTGAAGCGTGTTCAGTCGCTCATGGTGAGCAAGCTCGCCGCGACCCTCGCTCGCTCACGCGTGTGAGTGCGCCTGTGCTTCTTCTTCGGTCGCGAAATCGTGCGAGTGACCAGCAGCCTGCGTGTAGCCTCGGGCCTCGGGCACGAAGTCGACCCACTCGATGAACGCCATCGGGGCAGCATCGCCGGGGCGCGAGCCCAGCTTGACGATGCGCGTGTAGCCACCGGGGCGATCGACGAAGCGCGGGGCGACGTCCTCGAACAGGGTCTGCACGACCGTCTTCTCGCCGACCTTGCGGCTCGACGCCTTGTCGTGCATGCGCAGCGTGGCGGCCACGGTCCGCCGGTTGTGGAGATTGTCGACACGAGCCTTCGTGACGAGGCGCTCGACGTAGGGGCGCAGCGACTTCGCCTTGGCCTCGGTCGTGCGGATGCGGCCGTGCTTGATGAGTGCGCCGGCGAGGTTCATGAAGAGGGCGTCGCGGTGCGCGCCGTCGCGGCTCAGCTTGCGTCCTGATCGTCGATGTCGCATGTCTCGTTACCTTCCGTGGGGGCAGCCCGGAGCGATGGGCTGGTCTCGCATGTTCGTGTGCTAGAGCAGCTCGGAGCCTCGCAGCGCGAGGCCGTTGCGCTCGAGCGATTCGATGACTTCCTCGATCGACTTCTTGCCGAAGTTCGGGATCGCGGCCAGCTCGGCCTCCGACTTGGCGATGAGGTCGCCGATCGTCTCGACGCCGACGCGCTTGAGGCAGTTGTAGCTGCGCACGCCCAGATCGAGCTCCTCGATGAGGATGTTCTCCATGCCCTTGGCAGCGGAGTCCTCCTCGACGGGTGCCGACGGAAGCAGGTCCGGCAGCGCGCTGGCAGCGTCGATCGTCGCGAAGATCGAGAGCGATCGCGTGAGGATGTTCGCGGCCTCGGTGAGGGCGTCCTTCGGAGCGACCGAACCGTTGGTCGTGATGTCGAACACGAGCTTGTCGTAGTCGGTGCGCTGACCGACGCGAGCCGCCTCGACGTCGTAGCTCACGCGCTTGACCGGCGAGAAGATCGAGTCGATCGGAATGACGCCGATCGTGGTGTCCGTGCCTCGGTTGTCGTCGGCGCTGGCGTAGCCACGGCCGCGGCGGATGACGAGCGTCAACTCGAGCAGCGCGCCGTCCTCGAGGTTTGCGATCTCCTGCTCGGGGTTGAGGACCTCGAGCTCGGCGGGAGCGTCGATGTCCGCAGCCGTGACGACCGCGGGACCCTCCTTGACGAGCTGGACGCGGATTTCCTCTTCTTCGCCGTGGAGCTTGCAGACGACGCGCTTCATGTTGAGCACGATGTCGGTCACGTCCTCGCGGACGCCCTTGATCGTGGAGAACTCGTGGGCGACGCCCTCGATCTTCACGCTCGCGATGGCGGCACCCTCGAGCGACGACAGCAGCACGCGACGCAGCGAGTTTCCGAACGTGTAGCCGAAGCCGCGGTCAAGCGGCTCGACCACGAATCGACCGCGCGTGTCGTCGAGCTCTTCGTGGCTGATCTTGGGGATCTGGAATTCGAGCACCTGGGGTGACCTTCCCTACTGGGTTATGGGTAGTGCGTATTGCGGGTATCCGCACGCGCCTTCGACGCGCACGGAGGAATGCCTGCTACTTGCTGTAGAGCTCGACGATCAGCTGCTCCTGGACGGGCACGTCGATCTCGTCGCGCTCGGGGGAGCGGACGACCTTGCCCGAGAGGTTCTCGTGGTCGGCCTGCAGCCACGCCGGGACGCTCGCGACCAGGTCCGTGGCGGACAGGATCACGTCCTTGGCGCGCTCGTGCTTGAGAGCGAGCTCGTCGCCAGGCTTGACCTGGAACGACGGGATCGTCACGCGTCGACCGTTCACGGCGAAGTGACCGTGGCGGATGAGCTGGCGTGCCTGGGCGCGGCTGGCGCCGAAGCCGAGGCGGTACACGACGTTGTCGAGACGCTGCTCGAGGAGGCGGAGCAGGTTTTCACCCGTGATGCCTTCCTTGCGCGACGCCTTCTCGTAGTAGCCGCGGAACTGCTTTTCGAGCAGGCCGTAGTAGCGGCGTGCCTTCTGCTTCTCGCGCAGCTGCGTGAGGTACTCGCTCTGCTTGATGCGTCCGCGTCCGTGCTGACCCGGGGGGTAGGCACGGCGCTCGATGGCGCACTTTTCGGTGAGGCAGCGCTCGCCCTTGAGGAAGAGCTTGAGCCCTTCTCGTCGGCAGAGCTTGCATGCGGGGCCGGTGTATCGAGCCATGGTAAGTCAGTCGTCCTTGCTGATCAGACGCGGCGTCGCGCCTTGGGGCGACAACCGTTGTGGGCCTGGGGGCTGATGTCCTTGACGCTCGTGACCTCGAGGCCTGCGGCCGAGAGTGCACGGACGGCGGTCTCGCGGCCGGAGCCCGGACCACGCACGAAGACTTCGACCTTCTGCAGGCCGTGCTCCATGCCCTGGCGGGCGGCGGCGTCGGCGGTGACCTGCGCAGCGTAGGGCGTCGACTTCTTCGAGCCCTTGAAGCCCGAGGTGCCGGCGCTGGCCCAGCAGATCACGTCGCCCTGGCGGTCGGTGAGCGTGACGAACGTGGTGTTGAACGACGTCTTCACGTACGCGCGGCCGACGGGAATGTTCTTCTTGGCCTTGCGGCCAGCGCGTGAGCGGGCCTGGGTCTTGCGGGGCGGTGCCATCTGGTGATGCGTCCTTCGTAGGGGTGTGGTCTCGTGCGGGTCCCATCGAGGGGGCCCTGGATCACGCCGTGGGTATTACTTCGTTGCCTTCTTCTTGCCGGCAACGGTCTTCTTGGGGCCCTTGCGGGTGCGGGCATTGGTCTTCGTCGCCTGGCCGCGGACCGGAAGGCCTCGGCGGTGACGGATGCCGCGGTAGCACGCGATCTCCATGAGGCGCTTGATGTTCTGCGCGCGCTCGCGACGCAGGTCACCCTCGACCGTCAGGTTCTGGTCGATGTAGCCACGGAGCTTCGAGACCTCGTCCTCGGTCAGGTCGCGGATCTTCGCGTCCCGGCTGATGTCGCAGTCGTCGAGCGTCTTCTGCGCCGTCGTCAGCCCGATGCCGTAGATGTAGGTGAGGCCGATCTCCGCGCGCTTGTTGGGCGGGAGGTTGATGCCTGAGATACGTGCCATGCGTGTGGTTCCTCGTCTGCCTGGTGGAAAGAGCTCAGCCGCGCCGGGGTACTAACCCTGTCGCTGCTTGTGGTTGGGGTCCTTGCAGATGACGAGCACGCGGCCGTGACGTCGGATGATGCGGCACTTGTCGCACATCGGCTTGACCGAAGGTCGGACCTTCATTGGGACCCTCCAAGGGCGGTTGGGCATTGCTGGAAAATCATCGCGCACGAGGGGGGTGTTCGCCGGTCCTGGTGTGGGCACACCAGCATCGTCGTCCCTGCGTGCACGCACGCACGGCAAGCCACCCTTGGCCGCGAATGACGACTGTATCAGAATCGGCACGACGGCGCGTAGACCAACGATTTTCCGGATTTACGCAGACCGCGTGAGCACGAGCGGACCATCATCGGTAACCGCGATCGTGTGCTCCACGTGCGCCGAGAGCGAGCCGTCCGCGGTGTAGATCGACCAGCCGTCGGTCGGATCCTCGACGATGTCGACGGTCCCGATCGCGAACATCGGCTCGAGCGCGAACACGTAGCCCGATTCGAGGACCGGACCCGTGCCCGGCGTACCGTAATTCGGAATCTGCGGTTCCTCGTGCATGTTGCGGCCGACGCCGTGCCCGACGAGCTTGCGGATCACGTGGAAGCCGGCGGCTTCTGCGACCTGCTGCACCGCGTGGCCGATGTCGCCGACCGTGTTGCCGGGCTCGCACTGGGCGATGCCGGCCTCGAGCGCGTCGTAGCTGACGTCGATGAGACGCTGCGCCTCGCCGCCGCCGGTGCCGCCGACCACGTAGGAGCGTGCCGAGTCCGAGACCCAGCCGCGTAGCGTCACGCCGCAGTCGATCGACAGCAGGTCGCCTTCGGCGAGCGGCTCATTGTTCGGGATGCCGTGGACGACCTTGTCGTTCACGCTCGTGCAGAGCGTCGCCGGAAATCCCTGGTAGCCCTTGAAGGTGGGGAATCCGCCGTGTTCGCGGATGAAGTCTTCCGCGACGCGGTCGAGTTCCCGCGTGGTCGCACCGACCTTCACGAGCGGGGCGAGCAGGTCGTGCACCTGCGCCAGCACCGCGCCGGAGCGCTGCATGAGCTCGATGTCCTTGGCTGACTTGCGGATAATCATGACCGCTAGCGTATCGGATGGGAAGCGGGGCACGAGTCTCAGGAGACCGCGAACCCAGGGGGGATCACGACATGGTCGAGCGATTGGCAGAGGGAATCCGCGACGGCGAGCAGGCTGCAGCCGAGCGACACCAGGCCGAGATCGAGATGGAGCAGGCGCTCATCGCGCAGAAGCAGTACTTCCAGCGACGGTCCGGCCTCCCGATCTACGAACAGGCCGACGGCAGCGACGACGTGCACGACGACGGCGAGAATTCGATCACCGCGGGTCAGGGCTTCCAGCACGAGGGGTCGGGTCAGTCGATCGGATCGCCGGGGGCCGGCACCGATCGGAGCGAGACGCAGACGTCGAGCGGGGATCTCGATCCCGACCTGCAGCCGCAGCACGGGCAGACCCAGCTTGAGTTCGAGCACGGCGAGCGCACGTTCGAAGGCACGGGGCGTCACGCCCTGGAAGACCAGTAGCGCGCGTCAGCGCTCGTCGTCGACGGTCCGAACCGAACGTGCCCCGGCACCTCCGAGTGCTGCGGCGAGCACTGCGGCCGAGGCCGATGACAGCTCGAACACGCCGGAGGTGCCGACCCACGCGATCGCTGCGCCCACGGCTGCGACCGTGACGATCCTCGCCACGCGGATGCGGGGGCCGCGCAGGTGGCCGCGGCGCCGGTCGTCGCGCACGTGCAGTCGGCGCGGCAGGGGCCATGCGAGCAGGACGATCGCCGCGGCTGCAGTGGCGGCCATCAGGACCTGGGCGGACAGGGTCGGGTCCTCCCATGCGGTGCGGACGGTGAGCGTGCCTTCGGTGGATCCGACGAGAAGCGCCGCGCCGAGCATGAGCAGGCCGGTCAGTCGAAGGCGTCGTTCGCGGTCCTGCACGAAGACGACCGCGGCGAGCACGAGCGCGACGGGCAGGCCTTCCGGGCGCGTCGCGAGCCACGCCGCGATCGGCACCAGCGCGATGCAGTCAAGCAGCGTGGGCGCGTCGCCGACGCTGCGACTGGCGACGCGCGCGGCAAGCAGCACGCCCACGCACGCGAGCAGGTCGGTGTCGCCCGGGATGGCGAACGCCACGCCTGCGAACGGCGCGAGCAGCGATGCGAGAAAGCGCTTCGGCGCAAGCTCGCGCGTGATCGCCCAGGCGAGGAACACGGCGACGGCGCCGCGGAACCCGCCCGCCAGGCCATGGGCGAAGCTTGCGGAGACGAACACCGCGAAGCTCGTCGACAGCGCCCAGGCCGTGGCGGGGTGCCACGGCGCAACGGATCGTGCGAGCGAGCTCAGCCGCGGCAGCTGCATGCCGGTCAGTGGGTGACGGGATGCATGGCGGCGTCGAGCGCTGCGCGAACGTCGTCGGCCGACTGGTTGCCGTCGATCGTCACGAGGCTGCCGTGGTCGGCGTAGTAGCCGGCAACGGGTGCGGTCTGGTCGGCGTAGACCTTGAGGCGGTTGCGCACGGCGTCGGCCGTGTCGTCACTGCGCTGGTACAGCTCGCCGCCGTCCAGGTCGCACACGCCCTCGACCTTCGGCGGACGCGTGTTCACGTTGTACGGGGTCTGGCAGGTGCGGCAGATCCAGCGACCGGAGAGGCGTTCGACGAGCACCTCGTCGGGCACGCGGATGTCGAGCACGACGTCGACGTCGCGGTCGAGCCCGCCGAGCGTCTCGTCGAGCGCGACGGCCTGTGCACGTGTGCGGGGGAACCCGTCGAGCAGGATGCCGGATTCCTCGGGAAGGTCGGCGGCGACCTCGCGGATGAGTCCGATGATGAGCGCGTCGGGAACGAGGTTGCCCGCGTCCATGTACCCCTTGGCTTCAAGACCGAGCTCGGTCTCGTTCGCGACGGCATCACGCAGGAGATCGCCGGTGGCGACATGGCGCAGCCCGTACGTCTCGACGAGGTGGCCCGCCTGCGTACCCTTGCCCGCGCCCGGGGGACCCATGATCAGCACCGTCGGTGTATGTGGCATGTCCGTCCGCCTCCTGTGGCGCGCGCCCGTCGCTGCGCCGAATGCCTCGTCGATTCGTGAATGGCAAAGTCTACCTGCCGGAGTTGGCCGGGGTTGCGTGAAGCACTTCCGCCCGCGTCACGCCTGACCCCGCCCGCGTCACCTGATCCCCACCACGTGGGGATGGGGTGACACGCGCGGCGGCGCGACATGCTGAAGGAGCCGCCTGACCAAGCAGGGCAATGAGAAGGGGCTCCATCGCACTGGCGGTGCGCTGGAGCCCCTTCGAAGCAGCAATGCGCCGCGTCAGGCAACTACTTCAGGAAGCCTTCGTAGTTGCGCATGACGAGCTGGCTCTCCATCTGGCGCATCGTGTCGAGCGCGACGCCCACGACGATGAGGATGGTGGTGCCGCCGAACGCGTTGGAGACGCGCTGGTTGATGCCGAACACGTTGACGAAGATCGCGGGCAGGATGATGAGCACCGCCAGATAGATCGCACCGAAGAACGTCAGTCGCACGATCACTCGGTTCAGGTACTGCGCCGTCGGCGCGCCCGGGCGAACGCCGGGGATGAAGCCGCCGTACTTCTTGAGGTTGTCAGCCTGGTCGACCGGGTTGAACTGCACGAGCGTGTAGAAGAACGTGAAGAGGATCACGAAGCCGGCGGTGATCGTCACGCCCACGTAGCTGTACGGGCCCAGGTACGTGTTGATGAAGTCCTGAACTTCCTGGTTCGGGATCGAAGAACCGACGAGCGTCGGGAACGCCATCAGCGCGGACGCGAAGATGATCGGGATGACGCCCGCCATGTTCACGCGCATCGGCAGGTACGTGCTGCCACCGCTCGTCATCTTGCGACCGACCATGCGCTTGGCGTACTGCACCGGGATGCGGCGCTGGCCCTCCTGGATGAACACGACCGCGGCGGTGACGAACACGAGCAGGACCGGGACTGCAAGGCGCGTGCCGATCGGCAGCTGCATCCAGGTCTGGATGCCCGGGACGATGCCGGAGATGATCGACGCGAAGATGAGCAGCGACATGCCGTTGCCGATGCCGCGCTGGGTGATGAGCTCGCCCATCCACATGAGCAGCGTGGTGCCTGCGGTCATCGACACGACGAACAGCATCATGCGCGCGATGCCGGCGACCGACAGCAGCTCGAAGTTGGCCGGCAGCAGGCTCTCGCCCTGGCCGACGGTCTGGGACCTGAGGACCATGAAGAAGCCGATCGACTGCATCGCCGCGAGCACGACCGCCATGTAACGGGTCATGCGGTTGATCTTCTGATAGCCCATCTCGCCCTCCTTCTGGAGCGCGGCGAGCGACGGCACCACGGCCGTCATGAGCTGCATGATGATGCTGGCCGTGATGTACGGCATGATGCCGAGCCCGAAGATCGCGGCGTTGCCGAGGCCACCACCGGTCCACAGGTTGAGGAAGTCGAAGATCCCACCCTCGAGCGCATCGGCGAGCGCATTACTGTTGATGCCCGGCACCGTGATGAACGAGCCGAAGCGATAGATCGCCAGGATCGCCAGCGTGAAGAGGAGCTTCGTGCGCAGCTCCGGGATGCGGAAGACGTTGCCGAGCGCTGCGAAGGAGATGGTACCCATAGCGGGGGAGCCTACCTCAGACGGACCCCGACGGCGGGATTACGTTCCGAGTCTCAGGTCGTCGACGTGGTGATCGGCGCAGAGACGCTCACGACCTCGTCGCCGGCGGCCAGCTCGAAGTCGCCGGTCGGGTTGCGCGCTATGAGCTCGTCGTCACGGAATACCGCCACCACGAGCTCACCTTCGCGCCGATGTGCATGCAGCGGACCGGCGGTGTCGCCGTCCACGGTGCGCTCGACCAGGTCCAGTCCGCTGCCGGATTCGAGCAGCTCCTCGACGACCTGGACGTAGTGCGGCGCGATGGCTGCAAGGCCCATCATGCGGCCGGTGGCGCCCGAGGTGGTCAGCACGACGTCCGCGCCGCTGCGACGGATGAGCGGGGCGTTCTCCAGCTCGCGGGCCGCCGCGACGATGCGCACCGTGGGATTGAGGTTGCGAACCGACAGCGTGATGAGGACCGCGGAGTCGTCGCGATTGGGCGAGACAATCACGACCCTGGCACGATCGACGGCGGCTGCCCGCAGCAGCTCGTTGCTGGATCCTTCTCCATGAATGCCCACGCAACCAAGCCTGGCCGCGGTAGCCAGCTCGTCCTCGTTCGGGTCGATGACCACGACGCGATCACCGACGAAGCCCTGTTCTTTGAGCGAGTTGAACGCGGTGCGGCCCTTGACGCCGAATCCGCAGATCACGACATGGTCCTGCACGCGTCTCCTCCAGTGTCCTTCGCGGATGATGCTTCGTGACGCCGTGGTGATGAGTTCCACCGACGTGCCGACCAGCAGCACCAGGAACACCATCCTTGCAGGCGTCACGACGATCGTCGTGAACAGTCGAGCCGAATCCGTGACGGGAACGACGTCACCGTAGCCGGTCGTGGTGATCGACACGGTCGCGTAGTAGACGGCGTCCAGCAGGTCGACGACACCATCCGACGTGTCGTTGTAGCCCTCACGTTCGGCGTAGGTGCCCGCCGTGATGATGATCAGCATGACGAGGCCGACCAGCAGGCGCTTGCCCAGCTGACCGAGCGGATTGAACCGAGACTCCTCCGGCATTCTGATGTCGACGCGATGCGGCACCCCGCACACGTACCCGTCACGTCGATCGATCACGCGTCATCAGGGTGGTCGACCCCACTGCGATCAGATCGCAGCGAGAACAACCACATGTGGCGGCTTGGCTCCACCACGCGGCTGGCTCGACGATCGTCGTCCGAAGCGGGACGTTCGGCGAGGCAGGATGCCGAGCCGGAGGCGTCGGCGCGAGCGTGATGCTCGCGCCAGCCGGACGGCGCGAGCGTGATGCTCGCGCCAGCCGGACGGCCCGCGCAGGACGACGGTCGCCGAAGAAGACCGGGCCCGCCGAAGCGGACCCGATCTGGAAACACATCGCTCGCTGGTCGCGAACTCAGCCCTTCTTGCTGGCCTCGTACGCAGCCTGCTTCTCGAGCTTGACGAGCTGTCGACCGTGGGCCTTGGGGCCCGCGATGAACACGACCTCGCCGCCAGCGGCTTCGATCTTCGCCTTGGCGCTCTCGCTGACCTGGTGCACGCGCACCGTCAGCTTGACGCTCAGCTCGCCGGTTCCGAGCACCTTCACCGGGTGGCGCAGGTGCTTGAGGATGCCGGCCTGCTTGAGCAGCTCCGGAGTCACCTCGGTGCCAGCCTCGAACTGCGCGAGCTGGCCGACGTTCACCGGCAGCGTGTGCGTTCGGAAGGGGCCCATGGGCATGGACATCTTCTTGTTGGAGCCGCGCAGCTTCGACACGCGCATGTAGATCGGCATCTGGCCACCCTCGAAGCCGGGGCGAACGCCGCCGCCGGAACGAGAGTTCTGACCCTTCTGGCCGCGACCGGCGCGATGGCCGCCCGTGCCGCTGCCCGGTCCGCGACCGACGCGCTTGCGCGTCTTGGTCGCGCCCTTGGACGGCGCCAGGTTGTGAAGTCCCTTGTCATCAAGCTCGACAGTCATGTCAAGCCTCCTTCGCTTCCTCGACGCGCACGAGGTGGTTGACCAGGCGGAGCTGGCCTTCCAGCACGTCGGTGCGCTCGCGGATCGTCGTGTCATTGATCTTGCGCAGCCCGAGGGTGTCGAGCGTCGCGCGGTGCCGCGGCTTGGTGCCGATGCGGCTGCGCGTCTGGGTGATCTTGACCTTCGTTGCCATCTGGATCACTCGCCTTCCGTGGTCTCTGCGTCGGCAGCCGGAGCGTCGGCGGCCGGAGCCTCGTCCGCTGCGGGTGCGTCCTCGGCAGCGGGCGCGTCGGCCTCGTCAGCTTCGGCAACGGCGGTCGCCGTCGCGCCGGAAGCCTCGGCCTCGTGCGCCTTGTGTGCGGCCTGCACCTCGGCGGCGCTCGCCTCGACGAGTGCGCCACCTTCGCCCTTGGCCCACTGTGCGGCGGTCACGCCGACGTGGCCGGTCTCCGCGCTCCACGCGAGGCGCGAGCCGAGCACTTCGTTGACGCTCTTGCCGCGCAGGGCGGCGACGTCCTCCGGCATGCGCAGGTTCTCGATCGCGTCCACGGTGGCGCGCACCATGTTGACCGGGGTGCGCGTGCCGATGCACTTGCTCAGGACGTCCTTGATGCCGCCGAGCTCGAGCACTGCGCGCACGCCCGCACCGGCGATGACGCCGGTACCTGCGCTGGCAGGCTTGAGGAACACGCGACCGGCGCCGGAGTGGCCCATGATCTCGTGGGGAATCGTGCCGCCGACCTTGGGGATGCGCATGATGTTCTTGCGACCCTCCTCAAGCGCCTTGGAGATCGCGACGGGAACTTCGTTCGCCTTGCCGTAGCCGACACCGACGTGCTCGATCTCGTCGCCGACGACCACGAGCGCGGTGAAGCTGAAGCGACGGCCGCCCTTGACGACCTTCGCGACGCGGTTGATCTGGACGACGCGCTCCTGGAGCTCGCGTCCGTTATACGTTCCTGCTCGGCTTTCAGCCATGAGAGTTACCAGCTTCCTTTAGAACTTGAGTCCGGCGCCGCGCGCCGCGTCCGCCAGCGTCTTCACGCGGCCGTGGTACAGGTAGCCACCGCGGTCGAACACGACCGTCTCGATGCCTGCTGCCTTCGCGCGCTCGGCGACGAGCTCGCCGACCTTCGCCGGGCGCTCGGCGCGAGCCAGCGACTTGATCGACGCGTCCTGCCACGACGCCGCGGCGAGGGTGACGCCGGCTCGGTCGTCGACGACCTGCGCCTGGATGCCCTGGTTGGAGCGGTGGACGACCAGTCGGGGACGGTCGGCCGTGCCCGCAACCTTGTTGCGGAGGCTCAGGTGGCGCCGCTTGCGCAGCTGCTCGGTGGTTCGCTTGCTCATGGCTCTGCTCTGCTTCTTCGTGAGTCGCTTTGGCGCTTACTGGGCGCGCTTGCCGACCTTGCGGCGGATGTGCTCGCCCTGGTACTTGATGCCCTTGCCCTTGTACGGCTCCGGCGGTCGAAGCGCGCGGATCTTCGCTGCTTCCTGGCCGACGACCTGCTTGTCGATGCCGACGATCGCCATCTGGTTCGGGGCGATGACCTTGAACTCGACACCGTCCGGCGGCGTCAGCACCACCGGGTGCGAGAAGCCGGCCGACAGGTCGATGTCCGTGCCCTTGGCCACGAATCGGTAGCCGACGCCGACGATCTCGAGGCGCTTCTCGTAGCCCTCGGTGACACCGATGACCATGTTCTGCACGAGCGATCGCGACAGGCCGTGCAGCGCGCGATGGCGCGGACGGTCGGTCGGTCGGGTCACCGTGATGGTGTCCGACTCGATGTCGAGGCCCATGTCAGCGTCGAGCTGCTGCGTGAGCGAGCCCTTGGGTCCCTTGACCGTGACGACGTTGCCGCCGTCGATCGAGACCTCGACGCCCGCGGGGAGCGGGATGGGGAGCTTTCCGATGCGTGACATTTCCGTGTTCTCCGTTCCTGCTACCAGACGTAGCAGAGGACCTCGCCGCCCACGTTGTGGCCGGAGGCTTCCTTGCTGGTCATGACGCCGCGCGACGTGGACATGATCGCCACGCCGAGGCCGCCGAGCACCTTGGGCAGTCGCGTGCTCGGGGCGTACTCGCGTCGACCGGGCTTGGACATGCGGCGGATGCCGGTGATGACCTGCTTGCGGTCCTGCGTGTACTTGAGCTTCACGACGAGCACCTTGCAGTACTGGCCCTGCTCGACGCTGTAGTCGTCGACGTAGCCCTCGCGCTTGAGGATGCGAGCGATCGCCTCGAGCAGTTTGCTGCTCGGCATGGCGACTTCGTCCTTGAGCGCGCGGCTTGCGTTGCGGACGCGAGTCAGCATGTCGCCGACCGGGTCGTTGACCTGGCCGCGGTAGCGGATCTCGCTGATGTCGATGGTCTGCTTCATGCTGGTATCACCAACTCGCCTTCGTCATGCCGGGGATCTGTCCCTTGTGCGCCATCTCGCGCAGACAGATGCGGCAGAGCCCGAACTTGCGGAACACGGCCTTGGAACGACCGCACATGCGGCACCGTGTGTAACCGCGGACCGCGTACTTCGGCGGTCGGGCGGCCTTGACCTTGAGTGACGTCTTCGCCATGGAAAATCAGCCTTCCTTACGCCTGCTGGCCCGGCTTGCGGAACGGGAACCCGAACTTGTCGAGGAGAAGCCTGGAGCCCTCCTTCGAACCGCCGCTGATCGTGAACACCACGTCCAGACCACGGGTCGTGTCGACCGTGTCGTAGTCGATCTCCGGGAAGATCGTCTGCTCCTGGATGCCGAGCGAGTAGTTGCCCTGCTTGTCGAAGTTCGCCTTGATGCCACGGAAG
The DNA here is from genome assembly GCA_038212015.1 of Gaiellales bacterium. GTDB lineage: Bacteria > Actinomycetota > Thermoleophilia > Gaiellales > SKUG01 > JAGQUL01. The sequence continues at coordinate 29,084 of JBBQUY010000039.1, forward strand.
TCGCGAATACGCGGCAGCGCGGTCGTCAGGAGACGATCCAGGAACTCGTACATGCGCTCGCCGCGAAGGGTGACCTTGCAGCCGATCGGCATCTCCTCACGGAGCTTGAAGGTCGCGACCGACTTGGTCGCGCGAGTCATCAGCGGCTTCTGGCCGGCGATGACGCCCATCTGCTCCATGGCTGCGTCGAGCAGCTTGGAGTTGACCTTCGCATCGCCCACGCCCATGTTGAGCGTGATCTTCTCGATGCGAGGCACCTGCATGATCGACTTCAGGCCGAGCTCTTCCTTGAGCGCCGGTCGAATCTCGTCGTTGTACTTTGTCTTCAGGCGAGCCATGCTGCTCACTTGCCCTTCGTCTCGTCGAGGTCGACGTCGTCGCGGCGGCTCACGCGCACCTTGCGACCGTCGTCGGCGCGCCGGAAGCCCACACGGGTGGGCTTGCCGGAAGCCGGGCTGACAAGCGCGACGTTCGACACGTGGATGGCTGCGGGCTTCTCGATGACGCCGCCCTGGTTCTGCTGCTTCGCGGCCTCTGCGGCATTGGATGCCGGGCGCGGACGGGTGTGACGCTTCGCGATCGCGACGCCTTCGACCACGACGCGCGAGCGCTCACGATCGACGCGCTCGACGATGCCGCGCTTGCCCTTGTCCTTGCCTGCGATCACCTCGACGGTGTCGCCCTTTCGGACCTTGAGTGACTTGGATGCACGACCCATGGTCAGAGCACCTCCGGAGCGAGCGAGACGATCTTCATGAAGTTGCGCTCGCGAAGCTCGCGTGCAACCGGTCCGAAGATGCGCGTCCCGCGGGGGTTGCGCTGGGCGTCGATGATGACGCACGCGTTCTCGTCGAACTGGATCGAGGTGCCGTCAGGTCGCTGGAACGACTTCTTCGTCCGAACGATGACGGCCTTGACGACCTCACCCTTCTTGACGGAGCCACCCGGCTGGGCGGTCTTGACGGTACCGACGATCGTGTCGCCGACGTGTGCGTAGCGGCGCTTGGAGCCGCCGAGCACGCGGATGCACAGGAGCTCTCGGGCTCCCGTGTTGTCCGCGACTCGCATTCGTGATTCCTGCTGAAGCATGTTCCTCTACCTCTACTTCGACCGCTCGAGGACTTCGACGAGGCGCCAGGTCTTGGTCTTCGACATGGGTCGGCAGGCCACGATTCGCACCTTGTCGCCCTCGTGGGCGTCGTTGCGCTCGTCGTGGGCATGCAGCTTCTTGCTGAGGCGCATCACCTTCTTGTAGCGGGGATGCAGCTTCTGCTTGTCGATGCGCACGGTGATCGACTTGTCGCCCTTGTCGCTGGTCACGACGCCGACGAACTCGCGAACGATCGGCTTCTTGACCTCTGGATTGCTGTCGGTGTGCGACGTCATGCGAGCACCTCCGGTGCTGACTCGGTCTTCTCAGCCGACTTCGCGGCTGACGTCTCGGAGCGGCGCTTGTCGCCGAGCACCGTGAGCAGCCGCGCGACGTCGCGCTTTGCCTGGCCCAGTCGGCTCGGATCCTCGAGTGCGCCGGTCGCCAGCGAGAAGCGGAGGCCCATGACCTCGGTGCGCTTCTCGTCGACGAGCTTCTGCAGCTCGGCCGCGTCCTTCTTCTTCAGTTCCTGGAATTCCTTGGTCTTCATCAGAGCTCACCATCCCGGGTGACGAACTTGCACTTGACCGGGAGCTTCATGGCGGCGAGGCGCATGGCCTCGCGAGCCAGCGGCTCGTCGACGCCGGCGAGCTCGAACATGACCATGCCCGGCTTGACGACGGCAACCCAGCCCTCCGGCGAGCCCTTGCCCTTGCCCATGCGGGTCTCGAGCGGCTTCTTGGTGATGGGCTTGTGCGGGAACACGTTGATCCACACCTTGCCGCCACGCTTGATCTTGCGCGTCATGGCAATACGTGCGGCCTCGATCTGGCGGTTGGTGATCCAACCGGCATCGAGGGTCTTCAGGCCGTACTGGCCGAAGTTCACCTGCGTGTTG
>JBBQUY010000040.1:0-30609 GCA_038212015.1 Gaiellales bacterium
GGAGTCCGCGGTGCGCCTGACGCACCTGCCCACCGGGGTGGTGACGCAGTGCCAGAACGAGCGCTCGCAGCACCAGAACAAGGACACCGCGATGAAGATGATGCGCGGCAAGCTGTTCCAGCTCAAGCAGCTCGAACGCGAAGCCACCATCAACGCGGAAAAGGGCGGCGCGCAGAACATCGGGTTCGGCAGCCAGATCCGCTCCTACGTCATGCAGCCGTACCAGATGGTCAAGGACCTGCGCACGCGGCACGAGACCGGCAACGTCCAGGCCGTGCTCGACGGCGACCTCGACGACTTCATCCGCTCGTTCCTGCTGCACAAGGCGCAGGGCGGCGTGAATCGGCGCGTCGAGGATCATGAGCTCGAAGATCAGGACTGACCCGTCTCGGGCGTGTCCACCGCACGTTGGCTGGTTCGTGCACGTCGGTGACAGGCGTATGTCACCAACGTGCGGGTGGGACGCGCTCCGCGCACCGCCTCGATCGTCGCGACGCCGTCTACGTCGTCGTGCGTGCTGCCTCGCCGGCGCCGTCGACGTCGGCGTCCCAGTCCATCGAGGCGACGGCGACCCGATCGCGTGACGCGGCTCCGGAGCCGACGAAGTCGAGCTCCGCGAACTCAGGGTAGCCGGACGCGCCATGCTCGGAGATGTCGAGCCCGACGTGCTCGACGTGCTCGTCGACGCGGATGCCGACCGTGCGCTTCATGGTCCACAACGCGGTGAAGGACAGCGTGAAGCTGAACGCGGCGACGACCCCGATGCCCATCGCCTGGACCCCGAGCTGGTGGAAGCTCCCGGTGTAGACGAGCCCGCCGGTTCCGGTCTCGAGCCGCGCGGCGAGCGACGGCATCGCGAACAGGCCGACTGCGAGCGTGCCCCACACGCCGGCGAGGCCGTGCACCGCGACTGCGCCGATCGGATCGTCGATGCCCATGCGAGCGACGAGCGGGATCGCGAGGTTGGCGACGAGCCCGGCGACGAGCCCGATGATGATCGCGGCCCACGGTGCCACGAACCCACATGCGGCGGTGATCGCCACGAGGGAGGCGATCACTCCGTTGAGCAGCGTGCCCATGTCCGCGGTGCGGTGCAGGATGCGCGCGGCGATGAGTCCGCCGACGAGGCCGGCGGCCGCGCCGAGGTTGGTGGTCAGCGCGACGTACGCCGCGAAGCCGAGGCCACCCCACTCGACACCTCCGGTCGACCCGGCGTTGAAGCCCATCCAGCCGACCCAGAGGATGAGCGCTCCGATGACCGCGAACGGCATCGAGTGGCCCGGGATCGGTGACTGTGCTGCGCGGTTGCCGGTGGCGGAGAATCGACCGAGGCGCGGTCCAAGCAGGATCGCGCCCGCGAGCGCGGCAAGCGCGCCCTGCAGGTGCACGACCGTCGATCCCGCGAAGTCCTGCATGCCTCGCTCGAACAGCCACCCGTCGGAGTGCCAGATCCAGTGGGATACGACGGAATAGATGAGCGTGAACACGACGCCGAACGCGATGTAGACCCAGAGCCGGGCCCGCTCGGCCATGGCGCCCCACACGATCGCGAGCGACACGCCGGCGAACGTCACCTGGAAGAACCAGCCCGCCGCGGCCGGGATGCCGGAGAAGACCGAGAACGGGCCCTTCCCGATCGCGGTCAGCGACGCGGTGTCGGGGAGGAAGCCGCTCGTGCCGACGATCGATGCGAGCCAGCCTGGCGTGGAGGATGCCCCGTCGCCGAACGCCATCCCGAAACCGACTGCCCAGTACACGAGCGCACACACCGCGAACGTGACGAGGTTCTTGCCGGCGATGTGCGCGGCGTTCTTCATCCGGGTCATGCCGGCTTCGAAGAGCGCGAAGCCCGCCTGCATGAACAGCACCAGCGTGGCGGCGACGAGTACCCAGGTGGTGTTGAGGGCGATCGTGAGTTCGGCATCCGACATGTCCGGTGGCTCCTTGGTGAGAACTGGCGTTGTCCCACCATTGCCGATCGGAACGTGAATTCATCCCTGCTCAACGCGCATTCTGTCCACATGGACAACGTCTCGGCGCGATTCGCGGGGTAAGAGTTCCAAAATGGAACTTACAAGGGGAACGCGCGGGCCCGTCTGACGAAGACGACGAGGGCCGCGGTTCCCCGCGGCCCTCGCACGTTGGTCATGTTCGCGGTCGTCAGGCGGTGACGAGCGCAGCAGCGTCGACCGGCTTCGGCACGAGCAGCTGCTCGGCTGCTGCCAGCGATGCCGGGATGTTGATGATGCCGTTGCCGTACTCGACGTCCCAGCCCGCCGCGCCCTTGTCGGTCGCGCCGGCGGTGAGGACAGCGGTCAGCTGGTCGTCGCTGAGCTGCGGGTACTTGCTGAGAATCGCCAGGATCGCCGCGCTCATGTGCGGCTGCGCCATCGACGTGCCGCTCATCTTCGAGTACTTGTTGCCCGGGGTGCTCGAGATGGTGTCGACGCCAGGAGCCGCGTAGTCCGGCTTCGGCGTGGTCGATCCGGCAGGGAACGGGGCCGGTCCGCGCGAGCTGAACTTGGCGACGTTGCCGTTCGAGTCGACCGCCGCGGTGGCGACGACCTCGGGGAACTGTCCCGGCGACGAGATCGACTGTGCGCCAGGTCCCTTGTTACCGGCGCTCTTGACCGGGACGATGCCTGCGGCGCGCAGGTCCTGCAGGCTCTCCTGGAACAGGTCCTCGTTGCTCGGGCCGGTCCACCACGACATGCCGACCACGTCGGGCGCGAGGTCGGGTCGTGCCCCGGTGCCGTCGATCTTCGTCGGGGCGAGCATCCACTGCAGCGACTTGAGCGTCGAGTCGACCTGGCCCGTGAGGCCCGCCGCGGAGATGAACTTCGCCTTCGGTGCGACGCCGACGCCCTCGCCGGTCACCGTGCCGATGGTGTGGGTGCCGTGACCGTGCGAGTCCTTCGGAGCGGCGGCCTTGCCGGTCGGATCGAACCAGTTGTAGTCGTGGCTGCCGCTGGCGGTGCCGCGGTAGTCGTCAGCGATCGCCTCGTGCGTGACGTCGGCACCGGTGTCGATGCTGCCATAGACGAGTCCGTTGCCGTCGGCGCCGAGGTCCCAGCCGGCAGGTGCGCCGATCAGGTCCACGCCGTACGGGCGCTCGGTGGGCGGGGCGACCTCGACGATCGGCTCGTCGACCAAGTCGAGGCCGAAGGGCACTTCACCGGGCGCGAGCGTCGGGATCTCGGTGCCGCGCAGCTTCGCGCCGTTCTGGTTGGAGTAGATCGCCTTGACGCCCTCCGCAGCCTGGAAAGCCGCAGCGACGACGGATGCCTTGCCGCTCTTGGGAGTCACGACGAGCATGTTCGGCGACACGAGCAACTCGTAGCCGGTCACCGCGCCCTCGTTCTTGAGGCGCTCGGCGATCTCGATGAGCGGTGCCTGCGATTCCTGGGCCGTCTTCACCAGTGCCTCGTACGCGGCCGTCTTGCGAGCGGCGCCGCGATCCATCGTCTGGATGGTGCTGAAGTCCGGTCGAGCCGAGAGCTTCACGAGCAGCGCGGTGGAGGCGGCCGTCGGAGCCGCGGGGGAAATGGCGTTCATTCGAGTACGTCCCTGTCGTCGAATCACGTGCGCGTCCCTGCGCACGTTGTTCCGAGAATCATCTCGCATCCGTTCGATCCGTGTTGCAGTTGGCGCAACCTCAGTGCTGATCGGGCAAGAACGGCAGGTTCGAACGTGCAGCGATCTGACGGTCGGGCATAGAACCAACGAAGAACCGCAACTCGAAGGAGGCGACCGGGAATGCCCGTCAGCACCAAGACCAAGGCAGTGGCAGGGCTCGCGATGCTCGACATCGTGCGCCAGGTGGCAACCGCATGGTCGGCCAAGCATCAGGCCGAGCAGCAGCGCATCGGCTTCGGCCACGGGCTGCGCGAGGACGCGCGTCAGGTGCTGCGCGATGCTCGCGACCACGTTCCGAGCCGCAGCCAGCTGCAGTGGGGCTTCCCGCCCGTGCGTCGACAGCCGACCTTCGCCGACCGCATGCGCACGTGGGGGCCCGTCGCTGTCGTCGTCGTGGCATCGACCGCGGCAGTGATCATCGCCGCGCGTGCGATCGCACGCCGCGACGCCGAACGCGAGCCGGATCAGCTCGCGACGGCGACGCCGGTTCTCGGCGCGGTTCGCGCGGGCAGCTCGGCGATCGATGCAGGCGTGGCAAAGGTCGTCGAGGGTGGATCGAACGTTGCCACCGGAACCGCGAGCGCGATCGCTGCGGGCAGCAGCGCCGTGCGAACCGCGACGGTGAACCGCGCGAAGGTGGAGGTCGACCATCGAGTCGTGCGTCCGGCCAGGCGCAAGGCGGTCCTGTACGGCTCGATCGGCGCGGTCGGCCTGACCGCCTACGTGATCCTGATCGCGGTGATCGTGCAGCTCGTCGTCGGCGCGGCGTCGTGACCCACGCGGACGCTCCTCGCGCGCGCGAGTTGCGACAGGTCGCCGACATCGGGTTCCTGCGCGCCGTGATCCGGCGCATGGGGGAGCTGCATCTTCCGGCGTATGCCGCCGGCCTGGCGTACGGTGCGGTGTTCGCACTGCTGCCCATGCTCGCGCTGCTCGTGATGCTGCTCGGCGTCTTCAATGCGACGGGGCTCGTGGCCGAAGGTATGTCGCAGCTGGGCGCGGTGTTGCCCGCGGACGCCACGGAGCTCATCGACCACCAGCTGACGTCGATCGCCACGACGCATGATCAGGGCGCCTTCGGCGTCGGCGTCATCGTGAGCGCACTCGTCGCGCTCTGGGGCGCGAGCGGGGCGATGCGTCGCGTGATGGAGGCGTTGAACGTCGTGCATCGTGCGGAGGAAACCCGCTCGTTCATCCGCAAGCTCGGCGTATCGATCACCATGGCCTTCGGCGCCATCCTCATCATCGTCGCGACCCTTCTCGTCACCGTGCTCGGCGGCGAGGCAGCCGCCCGTGTGTTCGAGGTCGCCGACCTCGGCGAGTCCGCCAAGGATGCGTGGCTGGTGCTGCGCTGGCCGGTGCTGCTCGTGCTCGCATGGGCCGGCATCGCCGGCGCCTACCGGTTCGCACCCGCCACTCGTCAGGTCGGCGGGCTGCTCACGCCCGGCACGATCTTCGCCGTCGTCGGGTGGGTGCTGTTCTCCGTTGCGTTCTCCTGGTACGTGAGCGGCATCGGCGACATGAGCGCCTCGTGGGGATCGGTCGCCGGCGTGATCGTGTTTCTCCTGTACCTGCAGTACGCGGGACTCATCGTGTTGCTGGGCGCCCTCATCGACGTGGAGCTGTTCGACCGCGGGCGTCCGACGAGTCGCCTGCGCAGGTGGATGCGCGTGCCGCCGACTGGGGAGTGATCACTCACCTCGGCGGCGGCCGGACCCGGACATGGGTGCGTCCCCGCCCGACCAGATCGTGGCCCTGCACCTCGAAGTTCGGGCACGATTGGCGCAGCATCTGCAACCATGCCAGTCATGAGCGATACCCACAGGCCGTCGGATACGGGCTCCATGCGCATCAGCGCCGCCGATCCCGCGACGCAGACGATGAACCAGGTCGGCCTCAAGCCGCCGGGCAGCGCCATGGTCGTGTTCGACCGCGTCTGCAAGCGCTACGAGGAAAGCGATCACACGTCGGTCGGCATGGACGACGTGTCCCTGCGCATCGACAAGGGCGAGTTCGTCTTCGTCGTCGGCCACTCCGGTTCCGGCAAGTCCACGTTCATCCGCCTGATGCTCAAGGAGCTCGATCCGGACAGCGGCAAGATCATGGTCGGTGGACGATCGCTCGCCACGCTCAAGCGCTCCAAGGTTCCACTGCTGCGCCGCAACATCGGCTGCGTCTTCCAGGACTTCAAGCTGCTTCCGAACCGCACCGTGTTCGAGAACATCGCCTACGCCATGCAGGTGACGGGCGCCTCCAAGACCGACATCCGCCGCCGCGTGCCGCAGATCATCCACCTCGTCGGCCTGTCCGAGAAGGTCGATCGCTACCCGGACGAGCTGTCCGGCGGCGAGCAGCAGCGCGTGTCGATCGCCCGTGCGTTCATCAACAAGCCGCCGCTGCTGATCGCGGACGAGCCGACCGGAAACCTCGATCCCGAGACGAGCCTCGGCATCATGGACCTGCTCCTTCGCATCAACCGTGAAGGTGGTACGACCGTGATCGTCGCGACGCATGACACGGGCATCGTCGACCGACTGCGCAAGCGCGTGATCCAGCTCGACGGTGGCCGACTGGTCCGCGACGAGGCGCGCGGTGGCTACACCGACACCGTCGCGCAGGAGATCGGTCTCCCGCAGGGCACGAGCCAGTTCCCGAGCGTCAGCGGACACGTTCCCGGCACGACCGGCGTGTTCCCGACCGTCAATCCGAACCAGACCCCGGAAGGTTCCTGACATGCGCAGCCGCATGGGTTTCTACTTCTCCGAGGCGCTCCGTTCGCTCTCGACCAACAAGGCGACGTCGTTCGCGGCCGTGATCGCGATGCTCGTCGCGCTCATGATCGTCGGCATCACCGCCGCGGGCTTCTCGTGGGCGCAGAGCAAGGGTCAACAGGTCCAGCAGGACGCGGGCATCGTCAAGGTGTTCCTGAACGAGACCGTGTCCGACCAGGAAGTCAACGCGCTCCGCATCGACCTGGAGCGAAACTCCAACGTCGACAACGTCCAGTTCGTCTCGAAGGCCGAAGCGCTCAAGCGCGCGAAGAAGCTGTTCGAGGAGTCGCCGGGCGTCATCGAGAACCTGCCGGGCAACCCGTTCCCGGCATCGCTCGACGCAAAGCTCAAGGACCCGACCAAGATGGAAGCCGTCGCCAAGGCGATGGAAGGTCAGCCGGGCGTCGATGACGTCGGCACCGGTGGCGAGAAGGCCGAGCGTGCCATCAACGTCATCCAGATCGTCACGGTCGCGCTGTTCGCGATCGGCATCGGCATCCTCGTGGCAGCAACCGTGCTCGTCGCGAACACGATCCGCCTGTCGATCTACAGCCGCCGCCGCGAGATCGAGGTCATGAAGCTGGTCGGTGCGTCCAACGGCTTCGTGCGCATGCCGTTCATGATCGAAGGCTTCCTCTGCGGCGTGTTCGCATCCGTGCTTGCCACGATCGCCGTATTCGGATCGATCAAGGTGCTCGGCAACGCGTTCAGCGGCCTGGTCGAGAGCGACGGCATCGGCAACGCGACCGGCGACGTGCCGGTCGCCTACATCGCGCTCGGCCTGTTCGGACTGGGCATCGCGCTCGGCATGTTCGGCAGCGCGTCTTCCATGCGCAAGTACCTCAAGACCTGATCCTGAGGCGGTCGACCAGCACGATCGCTGCGTCGCTGCTCGCTCGACGGGCGGGAGCCCGCCTTCGCTCGCGCTCCTTGCGCTCGCACCGCTCGCCCACCTCAGGAATTGGGTAGGCACAGGCAATGGCCCTGATCTGTTGTCAACTGCTCAAGCACGGCAAGTACGTCGCTGCGCATCCGTGGTTCGAGCCCGGCGCGACGATCGCGCTCGGCAATGCCAAGCAGCACATGGAGCACATCGGGTCGCTCGCGCTCGTGCAGGCCGGCGCACGCAACGTGGGGCGCATCGTGGAGGTGCTGGGGTCGGTCGAGTCGATCCATGCCGTGATGCGGGGGCTGCTCGCGGAGGAGGGGCTGCTCGGTCCTGATCCCGCGCCAGGCGTCGAGGTCGGGGCGCCGGATGCGAAGGTGGCGGCGCAGCTCGAGGAGCTGCCGTGGGAGATCCCCTTCCTGGACCAGCGCGAGGACCGTCGCGCGGACCTGGTCGTCACGATCGACCCGCCGACGGCGAAGGACCACGACGACGCAATCGGCATCGAACCTGCTGATGGCGACGACCATGCCTGGAAGCTGTGGGTCCACATCGCCGACGTCGCTGCCTACGTGCCGGTCGGCTCGCCGATCGACCTGGAAGCCGCCGACCGAGCGATGAGCGCGTACGTGCCCGGCACGGTTGCTCCGATGCTGCCGCACGCACTGTCGAGCGACCTGTGCAGCCTGCGCCCGGGTGTCGATCGCGGCTGCGTGAGCGTGTGCACCGACATCGCCGAAGACGGCTCGATCGTGCGGGCCCGATTCGCGCGAACGCTCATTCGCAGCGCCCGCCGGCTCAGCTACGACCAGGTCGACATGCTCATCGCCGACGGCGTGTCGATCGACCCGGTCATCGACGAGGTGCTGCACGGGCTCGACGGCATCACGAGACTGCTGCGCAGCAGGCGCATGGAACGTGGCGCGCTCGACATGGCGCTGCCGGACGTCGAGATCCGGCTCGGTGACGAGCATCCCGAGGACGCGCTGCTCGCTGCCGAGTCGCGTTCGCACCAGCTCGTCGAGGAATGCATGCTCGTCGCCAACGACGCGGTCGGCCTCCGGCTGGCGCAGGCACAGGCGCCTGGCATCTGGCGCATCCATGAGCATCCCGATCCGCAGTCCGTCGTCGCGATGCTCAAGACCTTCGAGCAGCTTGGCGTCCCGACGCCACCGGTGCCCGATGCGTTCGCCGGGGCGGAGGCCGCGGCGCTCGCCGCAGACGCCGCCAAGCGAGCTGGGCGGTATGCGGAGACCGCGCGCCGTGGTCGCGCGACGTTCGTGCCGCGCGTGCTGCGCGCGCTCAAGCAGGCCGAGTATCGGGCAAAGACCGGTCCGCACTCGGGGCTCGCGACGATGCACTACGCGCACTTCACGTCACCGATCCGGCGCTATCCGGACCTGGTCAACCATCGCTCGCTCCTGCAGCTGCTCGGCTGCTACGACGGTGCCCCCGCGGACGAGCGCCTGCCGGAGCTCGCCGAGCACGTGAGCATCGTCGAGCGCGACCTGCAGAAGCTTGAACGACGCGCCGACAAGATCACGCTTGCCTACCTGCTCTACCGTCGCCTGCATACCGGCGACGACGGCGGCGAGGATGGCAGCGGCCGCTGGCGCGGCGAGATCAACGGCCTCATCGGTGCCGGCATGTTCATCCGCTTCGGCGGCGTGTTCGAAGGCTTCCTGCCCGCGCGCGTGCTGTCACCGGACGAGCGCTACCAGCTCGACGAGCTCGGGCTGGCGATGGTCGGATCTCGATCCGGGCACCGCTTCCGCCTCGGTGACGCGGTCGACGTGTACGTCGATCGAGTCGACCGCGCGAACGGGAGGATCGACCTGCGGCGCGCGCCCGTCGATCGCGACCAGCGGCGCGAGGTAGTTCGCCCTCCGGCCAAGGGCAGCGGCGGACAGCATCGCGGGCGCGGCAACAAGGGCCGCGGTCGCGGACGCGGCCGGTGATCGGTGCGGAGGACTGGTACCCTTCGATCCGATGGCAGCCAAGAAACAGCATGGTGACGGTCGAAAGATCGTCGCGGAGAATCCCAAGGCGCGGTATGACTACGCGATTCTGGAGACGCTCGAGGCCGGGCTTGCGCTGACCGGCACCGAAGTCAAGTCGCTTCGCTCGGGCAAGGCCACCATCAAGGAAGCGTACGTGCGGATCGACGACGGCGAAGCGTGGATCCTCGGGATGAACATCTCCACGTACGAGCAGGGGAACGTCTTCAACCACGACCCCATGCGAACGCGCAAGCTCCTGCTGCACCGCAAGGAGATCAACGACCTGCATGCACAGGTCACGCGCAAGGGCTGCACGATCGTCCCGCTGTCGCTGTACTTTCGCGAGGGTCGTGCCAAGCTCACGATCGGTCTCGCCAAGGGCAAGGACGTCGGTGACAAGCGCCAGACGATCGCCAAGCGCGACGTGCAGCGTCAGATCGACCGCGAGATGAAGCAACGCTGATCGACGGTACCAGAGCGGCTTGGCGTCACATGCCGCTTGCGCGTTGTGCGAACTCGTTGTTCACTGGACGTGGGGAGCCATGTCTTGAGACTGCCATGGAGGAGCGCTCGAAACGATCCCCGGGGGGACGGAGAACGAATTATGTGCGGAATGAGCAACGTAGCAGGAGCCAGCGGCGGGGGACCGCCCGGCAAGGTCACGCAGCAGACCGGCGTCGCCGGTGCGAGCGGTGACGCGCCCGGCAAGGGCAAGGTCGCAGGCGCGACCGGTGGTGGTGATGCCGGCGCAGGCGCGGCAGCGCTTGGCGGAGGAAGCGACCTCTCGTCGATCCTCAAGTCGCTGTCGGAGGCCGTCAAGGCGCTCGCAGAAGCTGTCTCGAAGATGAACGTCTCGGGCGGTGGCGGCTCCATGGCCGGCTGCAACATGGGCGGCAAGGTCGCCGGTGTCCAGGGCGAAGCTGCCACGAAGAAGCAGTACGTCGCCAGGACGCCGCAGGCCGTGGCCTCGTCCCGCAAGGATGAAGACGACGCCTTCGAGCAGCGCGTGCTGGAGCTCATCAACGTGGAGCGCCAGAAGGCCGGGCTCGCGCCCGTCTCCTACAACGCCACGCTCGACAGTGCGGCCGAGAAGCACGCGGCGCACATGGCCGCCGTGCGCAGGATGGCGCATGACGGCATCGGCGACGGCGACCCTGGTGCGCGAGCGCGTGCCGAGGGATGGCGCAAGTCCTGGGGCGAAAATGTCGCCACCGGCCAGACGTCGCCCGAGCAGGTCGTGCGCGAGTGGATGAACTCGCCGACGCATCGGCGCAACATCATGGATCCGAACTTCCGCAACATGGGCGTCGGTCTCACGATGGGAGCCGATGGTCGCTCGTACTGGGCGCAGGAATTCGGCGCGTAGCACCTGATCCGAAATTGCACCGGGCCGGCGCCGTCGACTTCTGTCGCACGGTGACCGGCCCGGAGTTCTTCTGCTGATCGTCGATCAGGTGGCGTACTGGCGCATGAGCGTCACGTCCTGGGCGACTGCCGCTCGCACGTCCGGTGATCCGAGGCCGGTGGGCACGACGCCCTTCATCACCTCGTAGCGGCGCACCGCGTCACTCGTCGCCTTGTCGAACGTCGCCGTGAGCTTGCCCTTGTACATGCCGAGCGTGGCGAGGTCCGACTGCAGTTTCTTGGCCGCTGGACCACGTGCGCCCGAGCGGAGCGTCGCGCCGCCCTGTGGGCTCGGCGTCGGCACCATCGCGCCCTGCTGCGCGGCCTGGGCCTGCGCCTGCATCGCGAGGTTCTGCTTGCGCTTGCCGATGAAGTGCATGACGCCTGCGCCGACGACGCCGACCGCACCGCCGATTGCCGCGATGATGCCCTTGGCTGCCCAGCCGCCGACACCGAACATCGTGACTTCACGCAGGCCAGGCACCAGGAACGTCGCGCCGAGGCCGAGACCGGCACCGACCGCACCGCCCACGAGCAGCTTCTTGACGAGCGACCCGCCGGGCGCGTCGCCGGGAGCGCCGCCACCTTCGGCGATGCCCTGCGCCATGTAGCCGCCGGCCGCAGCGGATCCGGTGGCGAACGACGTGCCGCCGATCGCGCCATCGCTGTTCACGTCGGTCTTGGTGACCTGCTCCACCTTGGTGATCGCAGATGCCGCAATGCTTGACAGGCTCATGCCCTCGTCCTCTCGTCGGATATGCAACGCACCAAACTGGGGGCAGTGCGCAAACTCATCCATGTATCGCGGCGTCCAGCGACTTTGGTTCAACCCGGCCACGGGTTGGCCGCATCAGGGCATGCGGCGGCCCGTTCTCACGTTCCACGCGCGGGCGCGGGCGCGCATGTAAGCGCGTACGGGTGTCAGTCCCAGCCGGCCCCGGCGAGCGCGGTCTCGACGTGGTCCATCGCGGTCCCGAGTTCGTCGAGCAGCAGGTCGACGTGTGTCTGGTCGCTCGTCGTCGTGAGCAGCTCGAGCAGGCGCAGGGCGTGGTCCAGGCGCGGCAGTACGGCGCGGGCCGCGGCGCGAGCTTCGTCGGCGGCTGCGTGGCCCGCGCCGACGTGCAGGTGGGTGCGTGCCTCGTGGACGTAGCCCCGCGCGAGGCCTGCATCTCGTACAAGCGTCTGCGGTATCCGGTCGGCGGCGATGGCGGCGTACGCAGCATTGAGCGAGGCGTGTGCGCGTTCGACGTCCGCCATCGACGGTCCGGCCTGCTCGATCGGCGCGATGCCGTTCATGCGGTCACCGGCTGCATGTGCATGCTCATCGTGTGAAACGGGTTGAAGTCTCCTCGTACGAGGCGCTGCGCAGCGAGCATGACGCCGTGCAGCACTTCGTCGGCCCCGACGTCGACCGAGTGGAACGTATGCACGCGACCGCCGATGCTCAGCTCGACGTCGTAGTGGAACATGTCGAACCCGCGACGATCACTTGGCGCCGGGTTGACCGCGACGAGCCGCGACAGCGCGTGCATCAGCTCCTGCGACGTGAACGCATCGAGCTCGAACCGGCGATCGCCGGCCATCCGATCGGTGACGGAAGCAGCCAGAGTGTCGTCGACGTGCAGCAACTCATCGACTCCGACGATGCCGCCGGTGCGTCGGATCTTCACGTACTCGAAATCGGGAATGAGGGGCTCGATGTGCATGGGGGGCCTCGGAGTCGGTTCTCGGTGTCGGAAGCAGTCTGTCGAGCGCCGTGATCGACGAAATCGGGGCACCCGCGCAGTCGGCTGCGGAAATCCCGCATGTCGCGCCGCTCCGCTACACTGGGTGGGTGACCACCTCACGGGGGCGACCTGGCTTCGACAGGGTCGATCGCGCGGGTGGGTCGCGAGCCGAGGACGCCGGTTGGCCTCGTTAATCAGTCCGGCACAACACACATGCGACTCACACTGATGAGCACATGCTCGCCTACGCTGCCTGATTTCAGGTAACGGAACGCGAAGGCCCCGGCGGGCTCCGCCCGTAGTACCGCTGCCGGCCTCAAGATACGGGCTTGCTGGCGTCGTAACCCATCTCGACGGCGCCGGGACTTTCAGGAGGTGGATGGGAACGACTTGCCGGCCTTCGGGGCGGGTCACTCCCGAGAACATACTGAAGGCTACGCTCGTAGACGCCCATACCAAGCCGGCCGTGGACGCGGGTTCGATTCCCGCCGCCTCCACCTCCGTGACTGCACGACATGAGCCCTCGCCGTCGGCGGGGGCTCCGTCGTCTCGTCACGAAAGTGGGCAGCGCTCGCTCAGTCATCGGTGAGCGAGCTCCCCATGACCTTCGCTCCGCTCGGCTTCCCCGCCTGCGGCGGTGCGAACCCGCGGTCACGGCCGGCTTGAACCCCTTGTTTTACAGGGGATTCCGTTTCGGTTCATACGAGCCACTGCGGCTCCGGCCGACCGGTTTCACGATTGAGCCGAACTCGGTGGACAGATCGTGATTTTCGTAGTTCCCTGAAGCGGTGCAGGTTGGACGAACCTGCAGCTTGGGACATGCACCGGCGCCCCCCTTCATCATGCCGGAGCCGGACCACGGCAGGGACAAAATGTCAGTTTCAGGAGCAGGCAGGACGCCGGGCATCGTTGCCGGGACGTCGCAGACCCAGGACGCGCGGCTGGACCAGCAGGCGCGCCAGGCCGAATGGACCCAGAAGGACCTCGTCAAGACGCTCGACGGCCGCGCCGACAGCGCCGAGGACGCCGCCAAGGATGCCGACCGGACTGCCGACAAGTCTGCCGACCGCCTCGGCGACCTGCGCGGTGATGTCGCAGGCGAGCACAAGGATGTCGACAAGGCCCAGGCCGACCTGCAGAAGCAGGAGGGCGAGGTTGCCAAGGCGCAGACTGGCGTCGAAAAGGCCCAGCGCGAGTATGACGCCGCTCGCACGGCGGTCGACGAGGCACGGCGCGACGTGACCGGCGCCAAGGGCGACGTGACCCAGGCCGAGAGCGCGCTGAAAACTGCCGAGTCGAAGCTGGATGGCGCCAAGAAGGCGCGTGAGCAGGCCGAGGACGGCGTCGACCGCGCCAAGGATGCGGTGAAGGATGCCGAGAAGCTGGTCGACAAGGCCGAGGACCGCGTCAAGGACGCGCAGAAGGACGTGGAGAAGGCGCGCGACAAGGTCGCGGACGAGCGCCGTGACGTCAGCGACGCGCGCAACGACGTGCGCGACGCACGCTCCGAGGTGAGCGACGCGAAGTCCGAGCTCGCCGACGCGCGCAGCACCGTCGCCAGCGAGAAGCAGGACGTCGCCAAGGCCAAGGACGGCGTGGAGGCCGCCGACGGCAAGGTGGACTCCGCCGAGCGCCATCTCGACAGGTCGAAGGCCGCCGAGGATCGCGCCGAGGATGCACTCAAGCGTGCCGAGTCCGGCATCGACAAGGCCGAGGCCAAGGTGGGCTCCGCCCACGACCGCCTGAAGAGCGCCCACGACAGGGCCGCTGCCGCAGAGCGCGCCGTCGGTGCCGCGCGCGGCGATGTCACCCGTGCTCGTTCTGCGCTTGCCAATGCCGAGGCCCGGCTGCGACGTGACCCGAAGAACACCGCGCTGCAGGCGGAGGTCCGCCGCGCGCGCGCAAACCTCGCCAATGCCCAGAGCCGACTCGGCGGAGCTGAAGCGAAGCTTGCGAGTGCCAGGTCCGCGGTCACCGCGGCCGATCGCGCGCTCACCGACGCCAAGCGTGAGCTGGACGCCGCCAAGCGTCGTGCCGACGAGGCGCGCGTCGCACTCGATCGTGCCCGCAAGGCTCGCGAGACGGCCGAGAAGGCGCTCAAGCAGGCGAAGGAGGCGCTCGCCCAGGCGAAGGATCGTCTGCAGGAGCAGCAGGAGCAGCTGAAGAAGGCACAGAAGGCGCAGGAGAAGGCGCAGAAGGAACTCGACAAGGCGCAGAAGGAACTCGCCAAGGCCGAGCAGGAGCTCGACAAGCAGCAGTCCGAGCTGAAGAAGGCCGAGCAGCAGCTCGCCAAGGCGAACGCCGGACTGGTCGACGCCAAGGGCGACCTGGCGTCGGCGAGCTCGAAGCTCGATGCCGCGAAGCGGCGCCTCGACACTGCCGAGCAGCGCCTGGACCGAGCCGAGAAGGCCGTCAAGTCTGCGGAGAAGGCGAAAGACAAGGCCGATGACCGCCTCGATGATGCCAAGGACGACCTCAAGAAGGCCGAGAAGTCATTCGACAAGGCGAAGGACAAGGCCGACGATGAGCGCAAGGACCTCGACAAGGCCAAGGACAAGCTTGCCGATGAGCGCAAGGACGTCACCAAGGCGAAGGACAAGCTCGCCGACGAGCAGCGGGAGCTGAAGGCCACGCAGGCGAAGCTCGACGACGCAGAGCGAACCGCAAAGTCAGACCGAACGAAGGCCGAGCGCCTCGAGGGCGAGGCAAGCGCCGCGCGACGAAAGGCCGATGCGGCCGAGGTGCGACGACGCGAGCTCGACGCGATCGCCGACCGCCGCGAGAAGGAAGGTCCCGCACGCAAGGGCGGCGGCGGACTCCTCGACCGCGCGACGAGCTTCGTCACCGCGCCGGCGCGCGCTGCCGTCGAGGGTGCCAAGGAGCTTTCCAGCACGGCCGTCGCAGGCGTGAAGGGTGCTGCCGACATCGTCGAGCGCGGCGCCCGCGCCGGAGTGAATGCCGCGAAGAAGGGCGCGCAGGCCGTCGGCGATGCGGCGCACGCGGCTGGCGAATGGGCGGTCGAGAATTCCGGCACGATCTCCGGCGTGCTCGGCGTCACCGGACTTGCCCTTGCGTGGACGCCCCTCGGCGCGCCGCTGCTGATGGCGTCAGCCGGCTTCGCCGCCATCGACACCGCGAAGACCGCCAAGGCAGTGATCGACGGCAAGGCCGAATGGACCGACCTCGGCATGGCAGCGATCGGCATGGTGCCGGGCGTCGGCAAGGGCGCGCAGATCGCCACCCGAACGATGAAGATCGCGCATACGACCGCGCGTGCGGCGAATATCGCCGACGACGGCATGGCGGCCTACTACACCGGCCGCGCCGGCATCAACATCGCCACGGGCAAGGGCAGCTGGCAGGACGTCTACGCCATCGGCATGATGGGCGCCGGCAAGGCGGCCGGCCGCGTCTCCGCCAACCGCAGCGCCGCACGTGCCGAGGGTGGCAGCACGACGGGCACGGGCGCCAATGCCGCGCCGGCCGCCGCGGCTCGACCGGAGCGCGCCGACCGCAGCTCGAGTGCCACGACCGCGCCAGCGTCGACGACCCGCTCGCAGCCTGCGTCCACGCCGACGAGTGTCACATCGCCCAGTGGGGCGACCGCAGCCCGCACCGAAATCCGCGCCACGAGCCCGACAGCCAACTCCCGCACGATACCGCTCTCCGGGTCGACCACAGGCCTGCCTGCATCGAGCGTCGCCGGGGTCAGTGGACGTGGCGCCGACGCGAACGCAGCAACGATCGGCGTGCGTGGTGACCGAGAGATGGCCGTGGCAAGTGGCGCGAACACATCCACGCCAGCCGTGTCGACTGCGGCCGCCACGCGCCTGGCGCAGCTGCAGGCCGCCGACTCATCGCCCGTATTCCGAGGCTCCGACGTCAACGGCAATGCCGGCTCCAACACTGTCGAGCACTTCATCAAGCACCGCAAGGAGTTCAAGGGCAGCCACGCCATCGAGGGCGTCACCATCAACAACGCCAAGGACTACGAACAGCGCGCACAGCAGCTCATCAGCGATGCCAGCGCAGGCGCCGACGGCATGCACGCCCGCACGATCGAGGGCAGGAACCCGGGCGAGGAGAAGCTCGGCATCTACAACGAACGCACTGGCGAGCTCGTTGTCGTCGGCAGCAGCAACAACATCGAGACGCTGCACCGGCTCGGGATGGACAAGCAGTCGGCCAACCATTCCTACCACCTCGCCGGCCAGCGCAACTGGAACGATCTCGCTGGCCCGGCCCTGTACGACCGGGCGGCACGACGCTCATCCAATGACGCGCACTCGCTGCGCCTCGCAGCAGACCGCGAGCGCGCACTCGGCGATCGTGCCGGCGCGGAGCAGCAGCTCGCGTCGTTCGAGGCCAAGGCGACGCAGGCGCGAGCCGACATGGCCGCCGCCCAGCCAGGGTCGAAGGAGCACGCAAAGGCCGAGTCGCGCATGTCCACCGCGGAAGCGCAGATCGATCGCCAGCGCAACCTGCTCGCCGACGATGCGACGTTCAGCTCCTGGGCGCGCAGCGTCGGGGGCGGACAGCGACGTGTCATTCCGACGCAGATTCCGCGAAGCGAGTTCGACGTGGCCGCCGGCCGCAGCGAGTTCGACGCGATGACTGGCCGCCAGGCCTCCACCACCAACGCACCCGACCCCAACCGCGAGATGTCGATCTTCGGTCGTCGCACGGCTGCTCCGTCCGGACCGGACCTCGCCGCCGCGATCACCGCCGCGCGCGCCAACCCCGGCTCGGTCACCGTGCGTCGAAGCAGCGGCGACGTGGAGGGGAACTGGAAGCTCGTGCGAATGCCGGACGGCAGCGAGCGCGCATTCGGGGTCGATGCGCAAGGCCGCGAGATCAGCAAGCTCGTGCGCCGTGACGACGACTTCTTCCGCCTCAACCCGCAGGAGCTCGTCGGGGCCGATGTCGTGGTGCGCCGCTCCAGCGGCGACGTCGAGGGCGGCTGGGTCGTCTCCCGGCTCGGCGACCTGCCGGACACCGTCGAGGTCTCGCACGCCGGCATCGGCACCAAGACGGTCGGTGTCGACCAGGTGCTCAGCGGACTGCAGCCGTCCAGCGACGCAGCCTTCGGTGCGCGGGTATCGGGTGCCGCGCTGCGCCAGTCGCTGGAGTTTCGGTCGATGCACGAGCTGAGCGGATTCGAGCCGATCGCCAACGGCTACATCGACGGCGGCCGCGGCATGCATGTCGGCGTCGACGGAACACGCGGGGCGTCCAGTCGCGAAGTGCTGGTCGTCGACCGAACCCGCGACGCCGCCCTGCGCGCGGACATCGTCGTCGCCCGCAACCTGCGGCACCTGCCGCCGGCCGAGCGCGCGCAGGCGATCGCACGTCACATCGACGAGAAGATGGGCGGGCAGGCCGCCGACCTCGCGGATCGCAACAACGTGGCAACCGATCGCGCGAGGAATCGCGAGGTGCTGATCGGCGAGGCGCCACACGTGCTCGACGGCACGGGCGTGTGTCGCCATCGGTCGCTGCTGTTCAAGGTGCTCGCGGACGAAGCTGGGCTCGATACGACGATCCGCCGCGGCAATGCGCAGTACGGTTCATCCAGCGGCGCGCATGCCTGGAACGAGGTCGTCATCGACGGTCGCCCCATGGTCGTCGACGTCATGAACCCGCACGCCCGCGCTGCCGATGGAGCGCTCGACTTCGTGATGCCCGCCGATTCGCCGCAGGCGCGCTCGGTCTATCACGACTTCCAGGGCTCCGCGATCTACGCGCAGCGCATGTCCGGCGTGGCCTGAGCCCGGCCGCTCCGGGGGATCAGCGTCGATCCGTCACCTGAACTGAGGGAGAGGACACGACGACCCGCGCTGCCACTGATGGGCGGACTGGATCGGCGTGTCGCCTCCGCCGATCCGCCTAGGATGCGCAGGCGTGCCGTTGGCGCGATCGGAGGGTTGTCATGCACATCATCGTCATCGGTGCGGGGGAGGTCGGCTCGCACATCGTCGAGACCCTCGTCCTGGGCGGGCACGACGTCGTGCTCATCGAGCGTGACATCGAGCGTGCGGCCAACGCCCGTGATCGGCTCGATGCACTCGTGCTCGACGGGAATGGCGCGTCGCCGGACGTGCTGGCTGCCGCAGGCGTCGAGCGTGCCCGGCTGCTGGTGGCGGTCACCGACAACGACGACAGCAACCTGATCGCCTGCATGGCCGGCCGATCGATGTCCGGAGACCGCCTGCGAACCGTCGCGCGCGTACGAGACCGGTCGTACTTTCAGGGACGCAGCGCGGTGATGCACGGTGCCCTGGGCATCGACCTGGTGATCAGCCCCGACCGCACGACCGCCAACGACATCGCAGACGCCCTGGAGCTCCCCGGAGCCGTCACCGTCGAGCAGTTCGCCAACGGCCGCCTCGTGGTGGGCGAGGTCATCGTCCAGCAGGAATCACCCGCGCTGGATCGCAGCTTTCGGGAGCTCCGCGAGACGGGGCACGTCGTGGCGGGATTCACGCGCAACGGGTCATTGTCGATCGCCTACGACGAGACCACGGTCGCCGCGGGAGACCACCTCTTCGTGCTGTCGCCGCGGGCGGATGCTGCCCGCACCGTCGGCTATCTCGCGGGGGGCGTTCCGAAGGCGAAGCGGGTCATGATCGTCGGAGCGACGGAGATCGGGCTGCACCTCGCTCGCCGTCTGGCTCGCACCGGACGGATGGTCACGCTCATCGAATCGAAGCGTGCGCGTGCCGTGGCAGCTGCCGAGCGCGCCGACGACGTGATCGTGCTGCGAGCGGAGGGGACCGATCGCGAGGTGCTCGTGGAGGAGGGGATCGATCGAGTCGATGCATTCGTCGCATGCACCGATGACGACGGCGACAACCTGCTCGCAGCGCTCACCGCTCGCCAGCTTGGCGCGAGAACGGCGTTCGCGCTCGTGTCCCGAAGTGACTATCTGGCGCTCGTGGATGCGATGTCGGTGGACGCTGCGTTCTCTCCTCGCATGCACACCGCTGACGCGATCCTGCGCTTCGTGCGCCGAGGCGAGGTCGAGCGGCTTCATCAGTTCGTCGGGGGCGCGGAGATGATCGAACTGCGACCGACCGAGCCGTGTGCTGCCACACGAGCGCCCGTGCGGGAACTGAAGCTGCCGCGAGACTGCATCATCAGCGCGATCGTTCGCGGGGACGACGTGATCTACCCTCGAGGCGGCGACCAGGTGATGGTCGGCGACGCCGTCGTGGTGCTCGCCCAGCCTCGTGCGATCGCCGCCGTCGAGCGGCTGTTCCAGGCATGATCCTCGACCTTCGTCAGATCTGGACTCGCCACCCGGCCGGTCTCAATCTCGGGCTGCTCGTATACGCGCTTGCCGCGGTCGGTGCAGCCCTGGGTGTGGCCATGCTGCTGGTTGCGCTCGTCGGCGCGGTTCGCGATGGCCAAGGCTGGTATGCGTTCGCCGTGATCGGAACGGGTGTCGCACTGCCGGCAGCCGCGATCCTCGTGTTCGCCCGACCGCCGAATCTGACGCCGATCATCCGCGCCCGCGACGTCCTGCTCACGGTCACGTCCTGTTGGTTGTTCGCTGCGCTGCTCAGCGCGCTTCCGATCCGTCTCGAGGGTGACGCGCGATCGTATGTCGCTGCTGTGTTCGAGGCGATGAGCGGATTCACGACGACCGGTTCGACGATCTACGACGCCATCGAGCCGCTGCCCGACAGTGTCCTTTTGTGGCGCGCCACCACGCAGTGGCTGGGCGGCATCGGGATCATCGTCCTGCTCGTCGGCATCGCCCCGGCGCTCGGCATCGGCTCGACCCGAGCCCTGTTCGCGGAGGTCTCCGGACCGCTCAAGGAACGCTACACGCCGCGGATCGCCCAGACCGCACGCGCACTCGTGCGGATCTACGTCGTTCTGTCAGTCGCCTGCGCCGGCGCGTACATGGTCGTCGGCATGAGCGCATGGAACGCGGTCCTGCATGCGATGACCACGGTGTCCACCGGCGGGTTCTCTCCTCACACCGCGTCGCTCGGCCAGTACGACGCGGCGCCCCAGCTCGTCGCCATCCTGTTCATGTTCCTGGGCGGCGTGAACTTCGGGCTGTACATCCTGCTCTCGAGTCGGCGACGCCCGTCGCTCGGCATGCGCTACGAGTTTCACTGGTACTGCATCGCCCTCGTCGCGTTCTCGCTCATCGTCCTGGCCACGCTGGCAGGCTTCGACGAGCAGCGCAGCTGGACCGCTGCACTCGATGCCACGTTCGCCGTCGTGTCGATCGTGACGACCACCGGATACGTGACGGCCGACTTCGACGCGTGGAACGAGACGGCCCGGACCGTGGTGCTCGCGATCATGTTCGTCGGTGGCTGTGCGGGCTCGACCGTCGGTGGGGTCAAGATCATCCGCTGGATGATGCTCGGCGTGTCCATCCGGGCCGAGCTGCGCCGGCTGATGCACCCGTCCGCCGTCGTGAGCGTGCGCCTCGGTGACAGGCACTTCGCCGACCGCGACATCCTGACGTTGATGTCGTTCGTGGTGGCATACATGCTCGTGTTCGTCACGAGCGCGCTCGCCGTCGCTGCGACGAGCAGCGTGGATCTGGAGACGGCGATCTCTGCAGCGGCAGCAAGCATTACGCTGGTCGGGCCCGGTCTCGGCGCAGTCGGTGCGAGCGAGAGCTACTCGGCGCTGAGCGACGGCTCGCTCGCCATCCTGTCTGCGACCATGCTCCTGGGGCGACTGGAAGTCTTCACGGTGCTGGCGTTGCTGACGCCCGCGTACTGGCGGCGTCGCTGAAGAAGTTCAGCGAGCCGGTTGCCGTTTCGTCCACTCGCCCGAGGTGCGTTCGCCTTCCGGCTACGACATCTCCGACGAGCTTCGACCTACTCGGGCTCCGTGCTCGCTGCGTTGAGGTGTTCTGCCACGCACTGCAGCCGCTAATCACGCGGCCACCACAATGGCCGTCGCGGCGTTTCGAGTCGCCGCCGTGCAGCGATCAGCGCGCCGAGATATCGGGCAATGGCGGCGGAAGCTGCTGCGCGCTGGCGCCACCGCCAGTGGCACGGTTCTTCGTCAGCATGTAGCCCGCAAGAGCGCCGACCGCGGCGCCGCCCAGACCGCCGATCGGGCCCAGCGTCAGGAACCCGATCGCGCCGCCTACGGCCGCGCCGCCCAGGATGCCGACGAGCTTGATGTTCCTGGATAACCAGCTCTGCTCGCGTGGGTGCTGCTGCACCGGTGATCCCGCGGTCGGCGGGGCTTGGCCCACCTCGTTCTGCTGGACCTTCCCGACGTCGCCGCCGCCCCTCGCGGTAGGTGACGTGATCTGCGAGGGCAGCTGATGAAGTGAGCACTGCTGGATGCTGGTCATGTCAGGGCATCGCTTTCAGGTGCAGGGATGTTGCACCATTGCGGCCAAACCGTGGCCGGGGCGGCCAGCGCCCATATGGGCGACGGCACGGAGCGCATGGGGGATGGGCTCACCGCGCTCGTCCGTCGATCGATACGGCATGAACGCTCTCCTCGCGGTACCTCTCGATCAGCCGGACGTCTCCGACCATGCCCCAGCGTTCCTCGATGCGCTGCTGCACCTGGACCGAGCCTCGGCACGCGAGCTCGCTCGAGGCCTTGCCGGGTCCTATGGCAGCCTGGCGGCAGTGGACCAGGTCATTGCTCCGGCCATGCGACAGATCGGTGATCTCTGGGCATGTGGCGAGGTCGACGTCGCACAGGAGCACGCGATCACCGTGGTCGCGCGAGATGCACTGGCAGCAATCGATGCCGGCCTCCTGAGCGAGGGCTGGCGTGCGGCTGCACCCAGGGCGGTCTGTTTCGCGCCCGAGGGTGAACGCCACGAGCTGCCGGTGATCATGGTCGCGGCCGTACTCGAAGGTGCCGGCTGGCAAGTGCTGTGTCTGGGCTGCGATCTTCCAGCGAAGGACCTCGCGGCGAGCGTGCGCCTGTTTCGAGCGGACGTGGCGTGCATGTCGCTGACGACCGATGCAGCGCTCGACGGAGCGCACGCGGCGCTCGACGCGATGGCCACCGCCCCCGGGGAAGGACCACGTGCCTGGATCGGTGGCGGCGCCGTCGAACGGGCGTCGTCGGGATTGGAGCTGGCAACGCGCGGAGGCGAGCTGGTCGGTCGGTCGATGACCGAGTTGGCTGACCGCGCATCACGATTCATGGCCGAGCGGTCGGGGATCACCAATACATGATGAAACTCATGCTCAGTCTCGTCGCAGCCGTCATCCTCGCCCTGGTGGGATATGCCCTCGGCGCCGAGATCGTCGGAAACACGATCGGCGCGATCCTGTTCGCGATCGTCGGATTCGCCGTCGGCTGGTGGGTCGCGGCGATGGCGCTCGCACGTTCCGGGCGACGCGGCTCCGTGTGACCTAGATCGCCACGCCGACCAGCGTCGGTTCGGGGTGGAGCTCGACCCCGAACGTTGCGTATACGCCGTCGCGGATGCTGCGCGCGAACTCGACGAGCTCGGTCGTGGTGCCTCCACCCCGGTTCACGACGGCGAGCGTGTGTTTTCGTGAGAGGCCGATGCTGCCGTCGCCATGGCCGCGCGCGAAGCCCGCACGCTCGATGAGCCACGCAGCTGACGTCTTCGTGCGTCCATCCTGGTCCGGCCAGGCTGGCGGGTGCACGTCATCGCCAAACCGCTGCGCGACCGCCTGCTCGAGGCGTGCGAACGCTTCCGCATCGAGGATCGGATTGGTGAAGAACGATCCGGCACTGGTGGAATCGGGGTCGTCGGGGTCGACGACCATGCCCTTGCCGCGTCGCAGCTCGATGACGGTTGCGCGAACGGCAGCAAGCGGTGCACGCTCGCCGACGGCGACGTCGAGCCTGCGCGCCAGCTCCGCGTAGCGGATCGGTGCGCTCAGGGACGTACGCTCCAGTTCGAACTCGACCTCCAGCACGACGTGACGATCCGCGTGCTTGAACACGCTCGTGCGGTAGCCGAACCGGCAGTCGACAGGCGCGAGGTCGAGCACGCGCCGCTCGGCACGGTCCCAGACCCGCACTCGCGTGATCACGTCCTCGACGGACGCACCGTAGGCACCGACGTTCTGGATCGGGGTCGCTCCGGTCGAGCCGGGGATGCCGCTCAGGCACTCGAGCCCGCTCATGCCCGCGTCGACGGCGTGTGCCACGACGTCGTCCCACGGCTCGCCAGCCGCGACGACGAGCCGCACCGCGTCGCCTGCATCAGTCGCTGTCATGCCACGGCTCGTGATGCGGACGACCGTGCCGTGGAAGCCCGCGTCGGCGACCACGAGGTTCGATCCGCCGCCAAGCACGAGCAGCGGTTCGCCCTGGTCGTCTGCCTCCGTGATGGTCGTGACGAGCTCGTCTACGCTCGCGGCGTCGACCATGCGCCGTGCCGGCCCGCCGAGTCGCAGGGTGGTATGGGCGGCAAGGTCGAGGGCTGACTGCTGCTGCATGGGCGCCGCTGAAGATACCAGCGACCCGGCGGCGCACGTCGCCCGGATCGCGTTCAGGTACTGATCGGCAGGTTGGTCAGCACGCGCGCGGTGAGATCCATCACCCGTGACGTGCCCAGATCCTGCGGCGACAGGCGTTCGTCGAAGTGTGCCTTCGGGAGCGAGCGCAGTCCAAGCCCGCGCACCTTCACCATCAGCTCGGCCTGATTGCCGAGGTTGCGGTGTCCTGCGAGCACGTCCTCGGCCGCCTGGCTCACGAGCCGCACTGTGTCGCCCTCGGACGTGAGTGCGCGCACCGCATTTCGTGCATCCACGAGCGCGGCAGCCGTGCCGGCGCCGATGTAGGGATCCGCATTGCCGGCACTGTCACCGATCTTGAGGATCCGACCCTGCGCCGCGCTGCGCGAGAGGTGCTGCTGCGCGTCGAACGCCTGCGGCGGCGAGACTGGCGTGCCGAGCTTGAGGTGTCCGGCGAGTGCGTCGTAGCGCGCAAGCAACGCGGCTTGGTCGTTGATCGGCATCCCGGGCGGGAGGTCGTAGTACGCGACGAAGCCTTTCCCGTCGGAGACCGGGAAGAAGAACATGCCTTCGTTCTTCTGTCGATCGAATGCGCCATAGACACGATTGAAATGTGCAGGGGAGTCGTACTGCGCCGTCACGTAGACATGGTGGGGTCCGGTCGCGACGCGCTCGAGCTCGCCGGTCTGCGTCGCGGCGATTCGACCACCGCTCGCGTCGACGAAGACGCTGCCCTTCACGGTGCTGACCCCACCCCGGGGGCCCTGCACCGTCACGGCCACGTGGTCGGGGTGCTCCACGACGTCGAGGATGCGACGGCCATAGGAGATCGGAACGCCGCGCTCGTGGGCGAGGCCACGGAGGCTGTTCTCCAGCGACATGATCGTCGTGTCGCGTCCGGGATCCGGCAGTCCCAGGTCCTGGATGATGTCGCGCGCCTGTGGGCGCAGGAAGATGTTGCGCGCGCGGGTCGCGACCGAGCCGCGCGCCTCGAACACGACGACCGCTTCACCGGCCGCATGCAGACCGAGCGCAGTCGTCGAGCCAGCCGGCCCTGCGCCAGCCACGATCACGGGCAGCTCCCGCACCGCTGATCGAATTGCCCCGGTCACTCATGTCCCCGTTCCCCGAACTTCCCCCTGCCGGGATGTCGGATCCGACCCGCTCCGCGTTGCAGCCGCAGCGACTTCAGGGCGCCTGAAAGAACGCCAACGCGCGCGTCACGAGCGCCTCAGGCTGTTCCTCGGCCAGGAAGTGGCCGGCATCGGGGATGAACTCTGCCGTCATGTCGCGTGCGTGCTGCTCGAACCCGGCGACGACGGACGGGCGGATGATCGGGTCGCGTTCGCCCACGAGCAGCAGCGTACGCGGCTCCAGTCGCCGCGACCCGTGGGCGCCCTGGGCCCACGGCAGCAGCTCGCGCGACAGGAACGTGCGGTACATCGCCGAACCGGCCGCCGCGTGCGCCGGGCTGCGATAGGGCGCAGCGAACATCTCGACGTCTCGATCGCTCCAGCGGTCTCGATGCGCGACCGTCTCGAGCATCGTGCGGATGAAGGCTTTCGAGCGCAGCAGCGCGGCGCCGAGCACCGGCGCGGCGAGGATCGGCTGGTACGCCAGGCGCCACACGTCCGGCAGCGCCTGCTTCGTCGGCCACGGAGTCGCGATGTTGAGCGCGATGTACCGCTCGACCTTCTCGGGATGGCGCAGGCCGAGCATGAAGCCCACGTAGCCGCCCCAGTCGTGCGCCATCACTCGTGCCCTCGGCGCGCCCACTGCATCCATGAACGCCGCCATCTCGTCGGCGAGCTGCTCCTTGCCGTACCCGTCGGAAGGTGCGTCGCTCCAGCCCGCGCCACGCATGTCGGGCACGATCACCCGATAGTGCTTCGACAGCTCCGGGATCACCGACCGCCACATGTACCAGTTCTGCGGGAACCCGTGGATGAGCACGAGCGGCTCGCCTGAGCCCGCCTCGGCGTAGTGCATACGGATGCCGTTGACGTGCGCCACGTGGTGCGAGACGCCGGGAATCGCCGGAAACGCACTACTGCTGCCACGCAGACGCGCAGCGGCGGGGTTGTGCAGGGTGGCGACCGCATCCATGCCTGAACTTCACGCGTGTACGCGAAGGCGGTCAGCCACCGCGCGCGTCGTGGCCCGCCGCGACCGGCTCGTTGGCCGTCGCCCCGGCATGTTCGTGCGTGAGTGACGGCACGCTGAGGAAGTACTCCCGCACGATCAGCGCAACGAGCACCGCGAGCACGAGGATCGACGTGACGAGCGCCGACGCCTGCTCGGCGACCGGCACGAGCAGCAGCAACGCGAACGTCGCGATGAGGCGATTGAAGCTGATGCTGCGGGCCATCACGAGCCGGAACAGGTTGTGGCCGATCAGGTACGTGGCGGGACCGGCCACCGCGAGTATCGGAATCGGGAACGGGTCCTCGGGATGGGCCACGAGCAGCTCGTCGCCGACGGCAGCGAGGATGATGCCGAGCACGATCACCAGGTGCACGTACGTGAATGCGTCCCGAGCGAGCTTGCCCGGCTGCTCGGCGTGGTGCAGGCGCTCGCGAGAACGCTCGGCGACGAAGTCGAAGTACAGCCACCACATCGCGGCGGTGATGAGGAACGCGACCGTGATCGCAGCCGTCGAGATGAGGGTCATGCCGGTGTCTGCCGCGGTGGCACCTGTCACGACGATGCTTTCGCCGAGCGCGATGATCACGAGCAGGTGGAACCGTTCCGCGAAGTGGCCACCGTCGATGTCCCAGGCGTCGAGCGGCGAACGTCCCAGGCGGGGGGTCCAGTACCGCAGGTACGGTCCGGCATAGTCGAGCGTGAGGGCGGCGATCCAGATCGGAACGAGCGCATCGCCACCGATGATCGCCCCTGCCAGGTAGAGCGATCCGGACAGCATGCTGTGCGCGAGGATTCGCGCGAAGGAGCGTCGTCGTTCGGTCCCGGCACTGACCGCGAAGACGTTGAAGAGGTTGCGGATCACCTGCAGGCCGACGTAGCTGCCGGCGAACAGGACCGCCCCGTCGCCGAACGCGTCCGGAATCGCGACGGACATGATGAGCCCGAGCCCCATGACCGCCACGAGCAGGAGACGGACCGGGATCGAGTCCGGATCGAACCAGTTCGTCATCCACGTGGTGTAGTTCCAGGCCCACCAGACGAGCAGCAGCAGAAACAGCGACTGCCCGACGCCGACGGGGTCGAGGTGCGCAATCAGGTGGTGGGAGATCTGCGTGATCGCGAACACGAACACGAGGTCGAAGAACAGCTCGAAGGTGGTCGCGCGCTGTTCACGCCCGTCGCGCGGACGCAGGTGTCGTGAGTCCGTCATTGTGTCGGATGTTACGTGTATCTTGTTGACCGCGCAATCATCGACGGGGTGAGGCATGGACACTGCACTGTGGATACTGGCTGGCACCGTGGCGGCCGCGTTCCTGATCACTGGACTGGTGAAGCTGTTCGTCCCGCACGCGACGCTCGTGGCGAAACCCGCGTCGGCCTGGACGACGGATTTCACGTCGACGCAGGTCAAGCTCATAGGGCTGGTGGAAGTGCTCGGCGCGATCGGTCTCGTGGTGCCGCCGCTGGTCGGGACGGCCGAGGTGCTCGTGCCGCTCGCCGCGGCCGGGCTCATGCTGACGATGCTCGGCGCGTTCGGCACGCACCTGCGCCGGCGCGATCCCCGCTCCGCGATGGTGCCGCCGCTCGTGCTCGGGTCGCTTGCTGCGATCGTGGCGATCGGTCGGGCCTGGATCTCGCCCTTCTAGCCCCTCGGCGGACGCGGTCGACGTTCAGTCGGGTTCGACGGTCGTGATGCGCGGCTCCGAATCGAGCAGGCGCGACGCGACCTGCAGCACGCCGTCGAGCGCATCGTCGACGGGCTCGCCGCGTACGACGTAGCGATGCACCACGCCGCCCCACGAGATCTCGATCTCGTAGTTGACGCCGCCGACGTCGTCGGTGACGTCGTCAGGGCGCGCGCCCGATTCCACGAGCACCTGCACCGCAGCCACCAGCTCACCGGCGAGCAGCGCGTCGAGCTCGCCGAGATCCACGGGCTCGGCTGGTGCATCGGGCACCCGAAGCGCGTGGAACTGGGCACGACGTTCTCGCGTGTCACGACGAATCTCGAGCCGAGCCCGGACCTTCGGCGCTGCCATCGCTCCCTGGATGCGCAGCCAGTCCAGCTCCACGGGGCGGTCGGCGTTGTCGACGATCGGAAGACGCATCAGGGGTCATCATAGGACAGGCATACGTCCGGGCCATCCATGCGTATGATCAGGCGCAGTCAGAGCAACGACGAGGCGGGTGTGGGATGCGGGTCCTGATGAGCGGCGCGAACGGCATGATCGGGACGGCGATCCGCGAGCAGCTGGAAGCCCGCGGCGACGAGGTCGGGGCGCTCGTTCGCGACGGCGAATCGAGCGGGCTGGATGTCGCATGGGACATCGCGGCAGGCACCCTCGACGATGCGGCATTGGCTCGGGGCCGGTTCGATGCAGTCGTCCATCTGGCGGGCGAGCCGCTGATTGGAAAGTGGACCGACGACAAGCGCACCGCGATTCGCGACAGCCGCGTCAACGGGACCGTGCTGCTCGCAGAAGCCCTCGCAGCACTCGACGCGCCACCGGCGGTGTTCGCGGTCTCGAGCGCGACAGGCATCTTCGGCGATCGCGGCGAGGAGGTCCTCACCGAGCAGTCCGAACCTGGCGGCGGATTCCTTGCGGGCGTCGTCCAGGAATGGGAAGCCGCCGCCGACCCGGCTCGGGCGGCCGGAATTCGAACCGTTCACGTGCGCATGTCAGCCGTGCAGTCACCGACAGGCGGGTCGCTCGCGCAGCAGCTGCTTCCATTCAAGCTCGGGCTCGGTGGCCGCTTCGGATCGGGTCGCCAATGGCAGCCGTGGGTGGGACTTACCGAAGCCGCTCGCATGTGGCTGTTCGCGCTCGACACGGCCGCGGTCGAGGGGCCGATCAACGCGATCGGGCCGACGCCGGCACGCAACGCCGACTACGTGCGCTCGCTCGGCCGCATCCTGCACCGCCCGACCCTGCTGCCGACCCCGGTTCCCGCGGTGAAGCTCGTATATGGCGGGCAGCTCGTCGACGAGATGCTGCTGTACAGCCAGAAGGCCGTCCCCGCCCGCCTGGAAGCGCTCGGCTACGAGTTCCTTGACCGCACCATCGATGATGCGCTGCGTCGCGAACTCGGGAAGTAGCGGCCTCCGACAGGGTCGGTACGATCACGCGGGTGACGACGTTCGCCGACCGCATGGAAGCCATCGACGCTCGCGTGCGCGACCGGGCGATGACTGCCGACGACGCGATCGCCGAACTGTCGATCGGCGCACAGCACCGGGGTGGTCGCGAGGGTCGTCGAGCGGATGGTGCCTACTTCACCGATGGCGACGTCGCCCTGCATCTGGCATCACGCGGTATCGGCGGGGTCCTGCTCGACGCAGCGGGCATCGACGCCGACCGCATCGACACCCACCTCGCCGCCGGCGACGACCTTGTCGAATGCGTGGTCGGTGCTGCCGGCGATCGGGACGTACGTGACCGGATCGTCGACCGTCTCGGCGCGCTGGTCGTGCTCGACCCGACCTGCGGTGCGGGGTCGTTCCTGCACGCAGCCTGGTCCGTCCTCGTCCGCCTCGACGACGCGCTCGACGCGGGAGTCGTGACCGCCGACCAGCTGTTCGGCGTGGACGTCGACGCCGATGCCGTTCGCGCATGCACGCTCTCGCTCGAGTTCGTCACGTCAGGGCGCACGGGTCGAGCGAGCGTTCGCGTGGCGGATGCCGAAGCCGCTGGCGTGCTTCCCGAAGCGGACGTCGTGCTCGGCAACCCGCCGTACGTGCGCGCCAGCGCCGACGAGCGCCATGGCGACCTGGGAACGCGCCTGGTTCCCAACCGCTCCGCATGGATCGTCGAGCGCGCGCTCGCGGCAGCGGCTCCCGGGGCATGCGTCTCGTTCGTGCTGCCGGTGTCGACCGCCTGCACGGATGCGTTCCAGCCCGCACGCGACCACTGGGCCGAAGCCTGTTCTCGCGTGGTCACCAGCCACTTCGACACGATCCCGGCAACGCTCTTCGACGGCGTCGTGCAACGGGTCTCGATCTTCGAGGGGCGACGACGAACCGTCACCGACACGCTGCCCACGCGCTGGTTCACGAGCCGCTACCACCGCTGGCTGCGCGACGAGCGCGCGGGGTTGCTCGACCGCGTGCGGCACATGCCGATGCCCGTCGAAACGGTCGGCGGCTCGATCGCCAAGATCGGCGAACCCGTCGAGGCGCGACTGCTCGCGCGGCTGTTCGCGCACCCGCCCGCCGGTCGACTGTTCGCATCGGCGGGAACGGGCACCGAGCGCGTGCTGTACAAGCGCCGCTGGTCGTATTTCCTGCTCTTCACCGACTTCGTGCCGGAACTGTGGGATGCGGACGGCGTCCTGCGCGAGCCGTCCGAGCTGAAGGCGATCGACGTCGCCCGTGCGACCGACGCGGCCGTGCTGCTCGCGACGTATTCGAGCACGCTGTTCTGGTGGTACTTTTCGGTGTTCACCGACAATCGCAATGTCAACCGTCGCGACCTTGCGGCGTTTCCGCTGCCGGAGCTCGACGATGCTGCCCGCGCACGCATCGCCGCGCTCGCTGGCGAGCTGATGGTCGCCCTGCGCGCATGCGCCGAGGTGCGCACCTGCACCTACCGGTCGATC